>JBGSJT010000122.1:0-5876 GCA_041741715.1 Pirellulaceae bacterium
CGGCAATTCAGGTACGTTACCGCAAGCGATCTCGGCTGCCTTGTGCAAAGCGGCCTTGATCTTAGCTGGCACCTGGTCGTCGGTGTTCACATACGCAGCAAAGTACTGGTATGGGAACTGACGTGAACGAGCCACTTCAGCCGCATCGGCGATGCGGTCGGCAACATAGTTGACCATATCGGTCGTTGCGAATACATCGTGACGTAGCAGGGTGTTCAAGTTCAATCGCAGTGCCTGCGGTCCCATCTTGCGAGCGATCGCGGCCCACACACTTGGCCCCTTGGCTGCGTCGGCAAGCAAGTCCCAACGAACGCCCGCCAGTTCGCCCATAACGAGCAACTGAGTCGCTTTGTCTGTGGCTGCGCGGTAGGCTACTAGTGCTTGCACCTCGGCTGGCAAGTTGGCCTCGCCAGCAGGAGTCCACTTTTCGATGGCCTTATCCGTCAACCAACCGAACAGCGCTCGACGTTCGTCATCCTTCGGAGTCGGACGAGCCATACGCAAGATATCGCGTAGGCTCGGATCGTTACCGATAGACGCCGACAGTAGCTTCGCCACTGAGGCCTCGTTCAACCATCTCTGGAAGGCACGCTGTACGGAGCTCGAAAGTCCCGTTCGCGCAATCCCGGCTCGGTTCTTGAACTCGCCAGAGCGAATCATCTGGAAGGTGGTTCGCAGCACGCGTCCGTTGTCGACTACGCGATCGAACACTCGGTGCATCAGCTCGGTGTTGCGGACCGACAGGGCGACCAGCAACGCGGCTGGCATGTCCTTCATCGCCGCCTTCTGCCGCGCGTACACAGCCAACTTGGCTAGGTACTGGTCATCGTCGATGGTATCGATCAACTTCAGCACTTCTCCAAGCTGCGTTCCGGCAGTTGAGTAGTAGGCATCGCCAAACGTACCCGTTGCAGCAACTTGGGCCAGCGCCTGCTTCGGTTCGAGCGTGTAGGCTCGACCACCCGCTTCGTTGACAGCGTCGGCGCGTGGCAGCCGCGCAGACTTGCTTGAGAATAGAGACATGTTAGCCATGGATTGGCTCCTTCCTGTGGGATAAGCTTTTAGTTTGTCAGGCTCTGCGATGGCCAGCTAAGGCAATCGCAGGCAGGATGCCTACGCCACTTAAAAGTCCGTTCGACGAAGGGTTGTTGAGAAAGGCTTTCGCCATCTTTATCAAAGATGTAATCCCAACTGGCAGTCGAACTAGTTCTCGAAATGTCGCCGCTGCGATCACTTAATCGCGGCAGCGTCCCTTCTTTGCACTTGAGTTCTTCGTTTGCTCAGAACAAAGACAGCCGTTGCTGTCCCTGGTTCAGCTAAGTTGAAAAGATCGACGAAGTTTGTTCTAGAGCTTGCTAGACATTGCTCTACCAACTGAGCTACGGCGCCATTGAGCGGCACCGATGAGATTCGAACTCATGACAGATGTACTCCGAAACGGCAGTCGATCTTGTAAAGGTGGCAACGAAGTAATTGGAGTAGACGTTTTTGCTGAGCTACCAACAGCAAATTGCTGTGGACGGGCTTCGAACCCGTGACCTCGTCTTGCGACGCGCTCTCACCATGTAGTCCATTCCGGCAGTTGCCAAAGTTCTTAAAGCGATTCAGCGAAGAGTGATCGAGATATCGCTCTTATCGATGGCTATGCCATCGACAGTGGGCACACGCGATTGCACCTCATTGAGGTGTGGAACGCGCTCGCTACCTTAAGTCACCTCAAGTTCGCTACCTTAGGATCCTTGTTTTTAGGATGGATTCCCGATCGGCAGTTGAACCACTTATTTCACGTCTTTTCCCTAAAAGTACTCCTCGCGATTAGAGCCATCAAAAGCGACCCGATCGCAGACAGCATTTCTTGAATCGTTGCCCGCTGCCACAAGGACATGGATCGTTGCGACCGAGTCTTTCCTCGAGTAGCTTGTCGCCGTGGACAATCTGCACTCCGCGTTTGACGTTCGTCTCGGAGGGATAGCCGCGTCGGCGCTTACTCATCGGAGGCTCGAACATCGCTGGTTCGAAAAAAGGAATCTTGATCGTTGATGTCGTGCATGATTCAATTCCCTGATTTACAAAGTGTTGGAGAAGCGGAAATGGACTCGCCGCGACAGATGCCCATCGCGGCGAGTCGCAACAACACAAATGAACGAAGTGGTTTGTTCAGATACTTTCGGTTTTGGTTGATGTAATCCAAACAGGCAGTTCAAATGCCAGAGCCGACGACTGGATTCGCACCAGCATGGATCCGCTTACAAGGCGGACGCCATTCTCAGTCGAGCCACATCGGCAGAATCGTCAGCAGGAACGCGGTGATTCGAACACCGTCCATCGGTTTTGGAGGCCGAGTCCGCTCCCAGGCGAACATTCCTGTGTGACTGAAGCTCGGCGGATCGAGCTCCAGAAGTAGTTAAGTTTCCAATTCAACGTTCCAGTACGCTTCGCTGATAAACTTGTTCCAGCTCTGGATGCGATCCATGCGCTGGGCGTAGATCGGCTTCCAGTTCGGGCGGACCGGTTGCTTTCGAAGCTTCATGCGAGCTTCGGCCGGCGTGCGGTCAGCCTTGCGAGCATTGCAGTCGACGCAAGCCAACACGCAGTTCGTCCAGCTTGACTGGCCACCCTGTGCACGCGGTACAACGTGGTCGATCGTCAACTCCTCGCCGCCTGGCTGCATTGCGCAGTATTGGCAAGTCATCTTATCTCGCTTGAAAACGTTTCGGCGACTGAACGTAACCGTTTGCGTCGGCAACTGATCGAACTTCGTAAGTGCGATCACTTCCGGCACGCGGAACTTTTGACGAACCGACTGAATGAACGGTTCGTCGCGATCCGGCACCAACTGGCTCCAATCGCTCCAGTCAAACAACTGGTAGTCCACTGGATCGACAACCTTGGCGGAGTCGTTCCACAGCAAGATCAGCGCACGAGCGACCGTGGCCACATTGATCTGCTGCCAGTTGCGGTTCAGGACCAGCGTCGGACGCTGGAGCGTTGGGCTCAAGCCCATGAAGTTCGTCGGTCGATCGAGAGTTGGGGTGTTCACATCAACTACTCCCTCGTATTGCATGTCCATGAGGATAACTTGCTGAAGTTGACGGTATAAAATGGAAAGTTGTTCGCCGGAAGAAGAACGATTAGAGAAAATTTTGCCAACTCGTGCATTGTTGGGCGTCTCGTGGTTCCTTTATTTATGTCTGGCTTGATCAATCAAGAATGGCGACCCCCAGCCTCCCACACCACGGCAAGCGAACGCGAATATGCACACGAATTCGACAACTATGAGCAGCCGATCCACTGGCGATGTCAGTGATCACGTCCTGCTTGATCATTACCGCGACACCCGGAACCCGGAAACGTTTCTGGAAATCGTTAGGCGACACTCCGGTATGGTCTATGGAACCTGCCTGCGAATCACTTCCAGTTGTGAGGACGCTGAGGAACTATCGCAAGAGTGTTTCTTCGACTTGGCCCGACAAGCAAACCAGATTCGGACTTCGCTCGTAGGTTGGCTACATCAATCTGCCACTCATCGGGCAATCAATTATTTGCGCAGTGAAAAACGCAGAAAGTTAAGAGAAGCTGAAGCCAGCAGGCGTCAAATTGACTCAGCCACGGACAAGCTTGCGGCGGAAATGACCTGGAAAGAGCTTGTTCCCCTGGTCGACCAATCTTTAGCCGAACTGCCTGAGCATATTCGTGCGCCAATCTTGATGCACTACCTAGAAGGAGCAACTCAGGGCGAAATTGCGAACACTTTGGGCGTGCATCAGTCAACTGTGTCTCGACGTTTGTCCGATGGCATTGAGTTCCTGCGAGAGCGGCTTCTAACCGCGGGCGTCATAGCTCCTGCGACAATGCTGGTGGCATGCCTTACTTCTCAAACCGCCATAGCCGCACCTTCCTCTGTGGCAGCGTCACTGGGGAAAATGAGTTTGGCTGGGATTGGAGCAGAAGTTGTTGGCACGAGCCAGATGCCTTGGCTGGCTAGTGTTGGCAAAGGTTTATCGGCAATCCTGTTTTTACCTCTTGTGGCTGGCGTTGTTTGGGGAGAGTTTATCTTTCTCGTCGTTCTTGGTGTTTTGTCTCTCTACATTTTCCTGTGCCGTCCAGAGTGGTATCGAGTAATCTCCTATACCCGCCAGTATCCGAATATTTACGAGTGGCCTTTGTTCCCGTTCAAACGGTGGACTTGGCAGACGCCGCCGAGAGAGTGGCGACTATGGATGGCAGCGTCGATTGTTATCGGAATGGAACTCGTTGGGGCCGCAATAGTAGCACCGCTTTGGTTGGGTGCGCGACAAGGCAGTTTGCTGCTGATAGCTGCAGGATTTTGGTCCCTCTTCACCGGTATCAGAATTTGGCGACGCGTACGCTACTGCAATAGGAACGCACTTCATGTAGACAATGATTCAGACTTTCCGATCGACGGAGCACTCCTGCTGACATACGGACTCGCGTGCGCGGTTCTGTTTGCCAAAATAGCTGTGTCGCCAAAGTTTCTTTCCGTCTATTCATCAGCCGACACTATCTTTTGGCTGGCTATCCTTTGTTCATTTGTTTGGTCAACGATACTAGTTTTTGGCACACTTCTAATGCTCAAGAGGTTCCGGCTCTGGCTCAACCAAAGACAGGTCGACCCGGCACTTGTGCGTTACATCAACCGATTTGCGCCTCCGCGTTGGCTACTCACCTCGCTATTCGTCTTGGCGTTAGGATTCGCAACATTCTGTACGTACCAATCGTTAATACAAGACGTGTATCCTTTCTACGTTCCCCTTGGCGATAGTCCTAGTGCCGCCGCGCAGCGACAGACGCTTGCACTTTCGTTGTCTGCGATGGATTGCGTCATTCTTGCGATTCTGCCTTTGGCCTATTTGTTCCGTCGTATTCCACGTGTGGCGTGGGGAGTTGGCTTCAGCACACTCGCGTTGATTGCCGTTTTCCATACAGGATTCTTTATAAGAAACCTCATCGTATCGCCAGTTTTTGAGGCTCAGCCACTGTATCCCAGTCCACCACGTACGGAAGTACTTCCGAATGAGTACATCGTTTCCGCCATGCGACTTCAAGAAATCGACTCCGGAGGACCTCGCTCAAAATTCATGGCGGACCTTATGCTGCTCAACATAAGGTTCGCAGAAAATGTAACAGTCATTCTTGAATACGCTGATCGATCGGCTAGCCTCAACGTTCGCCTTGATGAACGCGGTGAAATGGCGTTCACGGGAGTGACCGTGAATGTTCAGGTCATGCCTCAGGCGTTTCAAAATGGGATTCCATCGGAATTGGTTGTCTCCCTCGGTATCGCTGACCATATCAACCGTCAACAACAAAGTGAACAAGTCGTTTTGCCGCTCTCTACGAATTTGACTCCAGAAGACTGGTATTCCAAATTTGAGTTGAAGGAACAAGCTGCCGAACGTTCATACGCCATTGGTGACACGGTGGACCTTGGATCGGTTCAAGAAACACCATTGTCTCTGAAAGTCATTTCGCCGGTGCCCTAAGCAGAACCGATGGGACCTGGCTGCTGTGAATTCCCGAGTACCTCGCCTGAAGAAAGAGCCTTGTGAATTAAGGAGTAGTAGATGGACCAAGCCTTTCTGCAGTCTCCCAACTAGTTTATCACTTGACGAATTTATCACTTGACGAGGTGTGGCCAGAGATCCGGCCCGTATTGTCTGCTACGAGCGGGCCGGGCGGGAATCGAACCTGCTAAGCCATGTACTCCGAGCCGGCAGTCAAGTGAATGTGCGAAAAATGATCGACGAAGTGATGTGTCAGAGGGTTTACGGCGCTCTACCACTGAGCTACGGCGCAACGTATGAAAACAAAGTCGCGCCGGCGGGACTCGAACCCACGACATCCGGCTTAAAATG
>JBGSJT010000123.1:0-10474 GCA_041741715.1 Pirellulaceae bacterium
CCGTGTGGGGCTGGGCCGCAGCAGGGGAAAAGGTCACGGTCGAGTTCGCCGGACAAAGCAAGACCGCGACGGTCGGGGCAGACGGCAAGTGGATGGTGAAGCTCGATCCGCTGGCCGCCAGCGGCGAATCCCGCGAAATGCGCGTGCGATCCAGCGCTAGCAATGGCAATGAGGCTCGCGTAATTCACGACGTGTTCGTGGGCGAGGTCTGGCTGGGGTCAGGGCAGTCGAATGTGGAGCAGATGATGTTCTCCCAGAATCCGCAGGAGGCAGCCACTGCGGTGAATCCCATGCTCCGGCAGTTTCCGCGCGCCTTTGCAGAATGGCGTTTGTGTTGACATGGAAATCCCTTTTGGTAACATGTCTTACATGTTACAACCTGTTCAAGGTGGATTGAGGAGCGTTTATGCGGCTTGCGGCGATTAAAAGACGGTCGGCAGTGGAGCAAGTTGTCGAGCGGATTACGGCTGTGATAAAAGAGCGAAAGTTACGTTCCGGCGAACGATTGCCGGGTGAGTTTGAGCTCGTCGAGCAACTTCAGGTCAGCCGCCCGGTGCTTCGAGAGGCTTTGGCTCGACTGCAAAGCCAGGGGCTTGTCGATATCCAGCGGGGACGTGGGACCTTTGTGGGGGACACCACTAGCTTGGCCAACTGCGTGCGGATGTTGCAAACAGCGGTAACCATTTCGCCGCAAGAGTTGTTGTCGTATGCCGAACTCAGGTCAGCCATTGAAGTGCAAGCCGCTCGGCAAGCCGCCGAAAAAGCCAATGACGAAGACATCGCCGTGCTTTCTGGGCTATTGAAGCGACTGGATGATGAAGAGCTGCCCTATGCCGAAGCACTCCAGATCGATTTTCGCTTTCATCGAAAGCTGATCGAAATCGCGGGGAATCCATTGATGCAAAATCTCATGGAAGTCATCTACGAATTCGTACTCGCGCAAATGGTACGCACCACACCATCGCAGCGAGTTAATCAACTGGGACGCAAGTTGCACAAAGAGATTTTGAAAGCCATTGGACTGCATGATTCTGATGCAGCCGAACTTGCGATGCGAAAACATATGCAAGCCGTACTCGATCGGCTTAAGCAATAGGAGTTTACTCATGCGAGATGATCCGAACGTAGCAGGCACTACGGTAACAGGCACACTCCCTATGCCGTCCGCCTGTCTAGTCAGCCATCGTGCATTCCACGCGATGCTTCATTCCATTGCTCAATTAATTAACTGGAGTCATTTGGTTATAGCACACGGAGTGTGCCTGCTACTGTGCTTGACGGCCCAGGGGCAAGAACAAGAATATACACCAGAGCAGTTGGAGTTCTTCGAAAAGCAGATTCGACCGGTGCTTATAGAACACTGTTACGAATGCCATGCGGCCGGCGCTAAAATCATACAAGCTGGACTACGTGTCGATCATCGCGCCGGACTATTGAAAGGTGGTGACAGCGGTCCTTCGATCGTCCCCAAGGAACCTGCACAAAGTGCCATTCTGAAAGCGCTGCGATATGAAGATGCGGAAATGCCTCCCAAGGGAAAACTGTCTGATTCGATCATCGCTGATTTTGAATCCTGGATCGCGATGGGGGCACCCGATCCGCGAGTCGCGGATGAGCTACCGACGGCTCGAACGATCGATCTGGACGAGGGGCGTAGGTTCTGGGCCTTTCAACCGATTGCTGATCCTCGGCCACCGTCGGTAAACGACGAATCGTGGCCGCTCGATCCAATCGATCGATTCATACTTGCGAAGCAAGAAGAGCTTGGAGTTCAACCCGTTGCGGACGCGGATCGTTACACATGGCTACGACGAGTAAGCCTCGATTTGACGGGCCTTCCGCCGACGCCCACCGAAATCGGTGCGTTTATTCGTGACAACTCTCCGCATGCCTGCGCGACAGTTGTTGATCGTTTGCTTGATTCTCGAGCCTACGGTGAACGCTGGGCGCGGCATTGGTTGGATCTCACCGGTTACGCCGACATGATCGGCACATCGAACAGTGTCTTCGCAGAATACGCATGGCGTTATCGCGACTACCTCATTGAAGCTTTCAATAATGACAAGTCCTTCGATCGTTTCGTGCGAGAACAGATCGCGGGCGATCTGCTGGAGGCTTCCACGCCTCAGGAAAAAGCCGAGAACATCACGGCGACGGGTTTCTTGATGCTTGGTGATGTCGAGATTGTCGAGCCGGACAAAGCGAAAATGGAAACGGATCATATCGATACGCAGGTCAGTAAAATCGGGACTGCTTTCCTCGGTATGACCTTTGGCTGTGCACGGTGCCACGATCACAAGTTCGATCCGATTGGACTCGAAGATTATTACGGGATCGCCGGCATGCTTCGTAGTTCGCCGTCGACACACAAGATTCCGTTCGGCGTCTGGAGTACGCTCAATGCGACGGAGCTCCCTGAAACTCCCGAGCAGCTTGTCGAACGGAAAAAGCACGAAGAGAAACATACTGAGATGATCGTAAGCTTGAAGGCCGAGCAGTCAAAACTCAACGACGAAAAGAAAGCGGTCGTTGCTCAACTAGCCAAGCTCGAAAAAGAAGCGGCTGACAACAGAGTAGCGGGCACCTTGGACTCGTTCACCAAGCAGCGCGATGAACTAATGCAAAAGCTCAAGAAGCTTAGTGCAGAGATCCAGCATGCAGAGTTCTTCGCCTCTCAAGTTCCCAAAGCTTTCGCGATGCACGATGGTGAGAACCCGGCTGATATGCCGGTCTACATTCGCGGCAATCCGTATTCTCCAGGCGAGATCGTTCCGCGTGGTGCGCTAAGAGTCGCTTCGTGGAAGAACTTTCCGGAAATCCCGAACGGACAAAGCGGACGATTGCAACTGGCTGATTGGCTGGCCGACGCAAAGAATCCACTCACAGCTCGTGTGACGGTCAATCGCATCTGGCAAAAGTTGTTCGGCGAAGGGCTAGTGCGCAGCGTCGATTACTTCGGGGCTCGTGGTGAATTACCAAGTCATCCTCAGTTACTTGATCATCTGGCTACGCGCTTCATGCAAAACAACTGGTCGCAGAAGCAACTCATTCGTTCGCTTGTACTCAGTCGCACATATCGATTGTGTAACATGAACGACATCGCAGCAACGCAGATTGATCCTGAAAACAAGCTGTTTTGGCGGATGAATCCACAAAGGCTCGATGCAGAAGCCATCCGTGATTCGGTACTCGCGGTCAGCGGTGAATTGCAAAACAGTCACGGTGGGCCGGCTCTGGTTCTCGAAATCGTTGAGAACACCGGGGCGTTGGTCGAAAAGGGAGTAAATCCACCCAACTATACTCATCGCAAATCGAGGCCATCACAGGAATTTGAACGAACCGTTTATTTGCCCGTCATGCGGAACGGCTTTACCGGTGACGATAGCGTCCGGAGTTATTTTGATTTTGTCAATCCAGCTCAGATCACAGGTCAACGCAATCAAACGGTCGTACCGACTCAGTCGCTGTTTTTGATGAACAACGAACTGTTTCGCAAACGAGCAAAGTCGTTAGTCGATCAGCTGCCGGCCGGGCCGGCCGCACATGACGAACGACTGGAACAGCTTTGGATTCGCGTGTTAGGTCGGCCGATTACCACGGTCGAGCGACGCGAGGCAAACTCATTTCTTGAAGAAGCCAAGTCGCTCATTGCGAGCGAAAAGAATGCACCCGAAGATTCCACTGCATGGCAAGAGCTGTGCCACAGTTTATTATCCTCAAACCATTTCGTTTTCCGACTTTAAAGGTAGCAGGTACACTCCGTGTGCCGTCCGCCAAGAACTATGAAAACAGTACTATGATGAATTTCAACCCTATCGCAAATCGTCGACAGTGTCTGCAACATGCGGCCTGTGGTTTTGGCGCACTGGCATTACACGACATCGTTCATGCCGCGTCAAACGCTTCAGGAGCCCGTGCACTGGACTTCACACCACGAGCCAAACGGGTCATCTTCCTGTTTATGTCCGGTGGCCCGTCGCAAATGGATCTGTTTGATCCCAAAGCCTATATCAACGGTAAACATGGCCAGGCGATCGATTCTCCGCTGGACCGCAACGTGACACAGGTAGGAACGGAAAAGTTTCTTGGGCTGGGCGCGATGGCGTCTGTGAAACCACGCGGCCAATCGGGAACGATGATCTCGGACTTAATGCCCAATCTTGCCGAGATCGCAGACGAGATATGTTTGTTGCGAGGAATGAACGCTGACAACCCGCAACACGCCAGCGCGACAAATCAGTTTCATACCGGAAGTTTCACGGAAGTTCGCCCGTCGATGGGTTCGTGGATCAGTTACGGACTCGGAACCGAGAATCAAAACTTGCCGAGCTTCATCACGATCCACCCGAAAGGCGTTCGCACATACGGCTCAGCTTTTCTACCAGCCATGCATCAAGGAACAGCCCTCACGGTACCGCTCGATAGTAAAACATCTCCGATTGACAACCTCAAGAACGTATCGGCTACTGAAGCCGTGCAGCGCCAGCGACTGGATATGACTCGGCGGTTGAACGAGCAGTTGTTGGAAGAATTGCAGGGTGACGCGAACATGGAAGGGATGATCCAAAATATGGAACTGGCATTTCGAATGCAGACCGACACGCCTCAATTAGTCGACATTTCGAAGGAGAGTGAAGACACGCTCAAGATGTACGGCGTCGGGGGCAAGGACAGTGACAGGAACGCGCGAGCCTGCTTGTTGGCTCGCAAGCTCAGCGAATCCGGCGTACGATTTGTGCAAGTCACGATGGATGGCTGGGATCATCACGGCGACATTCGCGGCAATCTCCCCAAGCTTTGTAACCAAACCGACCAACCGGTTGCCGCGCTGGTGAAAGATTTGAAGCAGCGAGGGATGCTCGAGGATACGCTCGTTCTGTGGTCTGGCGAGTTCGGTCGCACGCCCTGGAGTCAGGACTTAAGTGGCACAGCTCCGATCGAAAAGCATGGTCGCGAACATCAGCCACAGAGCTTCTGCGCTTGGATGGCCGGCGGCGGAATCAAGCCCGGGTTCACCTACGGCGAGACCGACCACCTGGGCTTTCAAGTCATCGACGGCAAGGTCCATATTCATGACCTACACGCGACGATGCTGCACTTATTAGGCTTCGATCACACACGGTTAACTTGGCGGCACGTAGGTCGCGACTTCCGGCTCACCGACGTCTACGGTTCCGTCGTGAAGGAGATTCTGGCGTAATATATGAAACGAATCCATCTAATCACTCTCCTGTTATTGTCGCTTGTGACGTGCGTTTCGTCATCCTCGGCGTCGACACCCAACATTCTCCATATTCTGGCAGATGACATGGGGTGGACGGCGCTCAGCTGTTACGGCAATACAGACGTCTCGACGCCCAATCTCGACCGGCTTGCCGCGCAGGGGATGAGATTTACAGACGCTTACGCCGATTCGCAATGCTCGCCAACGCGAGCTGCATTTTTCTCGGGGCAATATGGCGCGCGCAGCGGAGTCTTCAAAGTTATCCACGAACAGGAACCGCCTAAAGCGTTTTTGCGCATCCCAACGCCGAATCTTGCGATGTCATCGGATGTCGCGACGCTCGCGACGACTTTGCGCAAAGCAGGTTACGCCACCGGAATGAGCGGCAAATGGCATATTGCGAACGACTACTCTGCGGCGGCTCTGCGTGAGAAAGAGGACAGCAAATACTTCGATCGTTACGGTTTCGATTTTTGTGGGGCTGCCAGCGAAGATAATTTCACCGAGGATAAGGCCGTCACCGCCATCACCGATGACATCATTGGGTTTATCGAGCGGAACCAAGATAAGCCGTGGTTCGTCTACGCTGCGCACTTTACCACTCACACAAAGCTCGCCGCGCCACAGGCACTGGTCGATAGGCAAGTCGCTCGAGGATTCAAACGCACAACGACAGCGACGGCCAAATACACCGAACGCCCTACCGCAGAATATCTTGCGATGCTGGAGCATCTCGACAACGAAGTAGGCCGTCTGCTTGCGCGACTCGATGAACTCGAGCTCACGGAAAAGACGGTTGTCGTGTTCACGAGCGACAACGGCGGCCTTTCGCGGATGGCAAGCTGCGCTCCGTTGCGGGAAGGTAAAGGCTCGCCCTATGAAGGAGGAATTCGAGTGCCGCTCATCGTCCGCTGGCCGGGAAAAATCCAACCTGGCACCCAGTGCGATGTACCCGTCCACACAGTCGATTTCTATCCTACGTACGCCTCACTCGCCGGAGCGAACGTCGATCGAGCGATCACTTCTATCGATTCGGCGAATTCGGCGTCGCAATCCAGTTTGCCTAAGAAGCTCGACGGTGAAAGTCTGTTGCCATTGTTACAGCAAACCGGAAAGCTTGGACGCAATGCTCTTTACTGGCACATGCCGACCTATACCGCGATGTATGGCCGCACGCCCTGTGCCGTCATTCGGCAAGGCGACTGGAAATTGATTCATTGGTTCGGTGACTACCTCGACCCGCGCGGATTTACGCCGGACGATAAACCCTATGGCAAGCTGGTCACTGGCTCTCGCACTGAACTCTATCACCTCCGAAACGATCTCAGCGAGACGCATGACCTGTTTTCAGCCGAGCCGGAGAAAGCTAAACAACTCCGCGCATGTCTTGAAGGTTGGTGGAAAGATACCGGTGCCGGTTTTCCAGAGAGAAACCCTGACTTCGACGAAGCCAACTGGTCGTCAAGCAAAGTCGCCGGCCGCGAAGACAAAACCACAGCCAAGAAACAGTGACCAAGGTTAGTGATATGAACAACATGATCATTTTCTGCTGCGATAAAAGGCTTATCGAACACCATACTCCCAGAACACATCTTTCCGGCATGCGATCGCGAACCGTGAAGTGGACCCAAGTGGCCTGCATCGCGTTTATGTTCGCGATGACACATTCCGCGCGGGCAGAGGTCGTTATAACGACGGTCCAAGTCCCGATGCGTGACGGCGTTAAACTCGTCGCGGATGTGTATCGAGACGACGCTGTCGCGCAGGCACCTGTTGTGTTGATGCGCACACCATACGATCGCACCAAGCAGCAGAAAATCGGTGAACGCTGGGCCCAAGCGGGCTACGTCTTCGTGGCGCAGGATTGTCGCGGCACGCGCGCCTCGGAAGGTGTGATGGCTCCTTACAACAACGAAGGCCAAGATGGCTATGACACCATCGAATGGATCACGCGCCAGCCTTGGTGTAGTGGACGCGTTGGCATGATGGGTAGTTCGTATGTCGGCGCCGTGCAGTGGCAAGCAGCGGTGGAAAATCCACCAGGTTTAGCAGCAATTGCCCCACAGGCCACTTGGAGTAGCTTCTATCGCAATCTACATCTCGGCGGTGCCGTACGATTGGCGCTGATCTCGGGCTGGATCGCGGGCAACACAGCCAAACCTGCCGATGTAACGCCTGCTGATATGAACGAGGCATTATTGAAATTGCCGCTCAGCGATGTCGATGAGGCGATCGGTTGGCCCATGCCTTGGCTCGATGCCTTCCTGACGCATCCTGAACCCAATGGATTCTGGACTCGGCTCGATTTAACGGGACGGCTACCGGAACTGCAACTCCCCGCGCTCCATGTCGTCGGCTACTACGATTTCTTTTCGCGTGAATCGGTGGACAACTTCATGATCATGCAAAAGCAGGCACACGATTCGATGACACGTCAGCAACAGCGGCTCATCCTCGGTCCGTGGGACCATGGCAGCGTGGGTAAGACGAAGGTCGCTGAGGTCGAGTTCGGTCCGGATGCTGCTGTCGATACGTTCGCGATGCAGCTCGACTGGTTCGATCGTCATCTGAAACAGGATCCCGCGACGCTCTCGAAGCCCTTTTCACCGGTACGCTATTTCTCCATGGGTGATAACGTGTGGCGCGACGCGCAGACTTGGCCCCCCGAAGGATTTACCGCAACGTCGTTCTACCTGCGCTCAAACGGCCGAGCCAACACTCGCAATGGCGATGGTCGACTCACCCGCGGAGCACCCAGCCAAGACGAACCCGCTGACACTTTCCGCGCCGATCCTGCGAACCCCGCACCGTCGAGTCCTGTAACCGAAGCGCGTCCGCTCAAAGCCGCCGTGTGGGGGCCGGTCGATCAAGGCGGAACCGAGGATCGCGACGACGTGCTGGTCTATTCCAGCGAGACGTTGACCGAGTCGCTTACGTTCGCTGGCAATGCCCAGGCCAAGCTACACGTGAGTACTGACACACTAGATGCCGATTGGGCTGTGAAGCTAGTCGATGTGCATCCCGATGGTTTCTCACAGAACATCGCCCGCGGTATTTTGCGTGCTCGCTATCGGGAATCGCTTCTCAAGCCAACGTCGATGAAGCCCGGCGAAGTCGTCGAGATCACCGTCGATCTTGGCCCGGTCGCTGCCACCATCGCCAATGGCCATCGACTGCGAGTGGATATCAGCGGGGCGGACTTCCCTCTCTACGATCGCAACTCGAATACCGGGGAAGGTCCATTCAGTGGCAATGCGATCGTTGCCAACGAAAAGGTCTTTCATCATCCCGGTCATACTTCGCGTATCATTCTTCCCTGCAAATAGTGGCAGGCACACTCCGTGTGCCGTAACCCGTTTACCCGACTCATTGTTTAAGCCGGATTATTCATGTACCCTCCCGCTGGGAGGGTCGCGAGTAATGCGAGCGGGGAGGGCTCAAACTGCGTAATGAATGTGAAACTAAGGCCCTCCCCGGGCCTGAGAGCCCGACCCTCCCGCAAGCGGGAGGGTGCCCTGCGGCTTGAATTAGCTACTCATGAATAATCCGGGTTTAACAACCCGTAAGAGTACGTATGATTTTTAGCGATTCAGCCCACGGCACACGGAGTGTGCCTGCTGCTTTGAACAAACCACTTGTTGCAATCATCGATTGGGCGGCTTCGCCGTTGGATGACTCGAACTCGGCGATCGAACGCGAATTGATCGGTGATGCCGCCGAAGTAAAACGCTTTCTTTGCTCGAGCGATGCCGATTTCAACGACGAGATCTGTAGCGCCGAAGTTTTGATCGCGTGGCACAATACTGCAATTACCGAGGTTGGACTTGCGAAACTCCAGAATTGCAAAGCAATCATTCGCAACGGTGTTGGTTTCGATTCGGTCGATATTCATGCGGCTCGTCGATTGGGAATTCCTATTTGCAATGTGCCCGACTATCGTCACCTGCCATGCCGCCTTTTGCAGTGTTGAGTCTAAGAACGAAATGCGCGCCACTTCAGCACGCATCGCCCTCGCCTCGGTCAAAGGTTTGCCGCTGGACAACATCGCTAACGGTTGTGAAACGACGCCCTCTCTCGCGCCAGGTCTGGAAGAGATGTCACTATGACTAACCCTCGAGCAACCCAAACGTCGTGACTTACGATGCTAACTGCCACCATGTGTTTGAGCTGCGTGTGGCTGAAAAGGCCTCGACATCGGCTCGTCGATAGCCACGCCCGAGGCACTGGTTCATATTGCGAAACTGCCGCTGGAGTTTTTGGAACTCGGCGACAACTTCGGATCGGCTGCAAGCATCCCGGTGATCAAAGACATTGCCACGCTGCGCCGCGTCACGCTGACCCACGTGGCAACGCTGACGGACGCCGAGTTGAAGACGGTCACAGGTCTGACACAGCTCGAAAGCCTTGAACTCGACGACGTCCCGTTCCCGGATGAGCGACTGTCCGTGCTCAAGGACTTCGCCTTCCTCAAAGTGCTGAAACTCGTCGACCGCAAGAAAGGCTACCCCGCCGAAACACAGGCCAAAATCAAAGCCCTGCTGCCAAAGGTCGAAGTGAAGTTCACCCCATGATCCGCTGCTAAGCGCCCTCTTCAACTCCAACGATTTTTTGTTCCTGCCAGGAACTCTGTCTGCATTTTGACCCTTAACCCAAACCTGAAAACCTTAAACCGAAGCGAGCGTCCGCCTTCGATCTGGTTTGGGCGTAGACGTTGCAAGCCTTTATCGATCCGGCATCGAAGATAGAGTCCATTCCCGAATTAGTCGACAATGCCCAATAACTGGCTTCAGTGAATGAGGCCCATGGCTTTACGCATCGCAGTGGAAACGGCGGCGCAAGCTGGGTCGTTCTCTAATTTGTTCAACGCGGTGAAGTGACAGTGGTGAGAAGTTGTTCAATCCGTTCGCGGCACATCATCGGCGGGGTCGATTCGTTTCAGCTCCAGAGTCCTTCGCGCCAACTGTTCAGGGGCAGTGTCCCCTGGGATCCGTCCCCTGGGATCTTCCCCTAAAAAAATTTTCTCGCGGATCTATTGAAATCATCCTAAATTATGGTACATTGGTCCTACCAACTTACCGACTTTCTTTTTTTCTAGGAGCAATTGTAATGAAAACGCTTAATGTCCGGCACAGGATCTACCCGGCCGCTTTTACGCTGGTCGAGTTACTGGTTGTCATTGCCATCATCGGAATATTAGTTGGACTGTTGCTCCCTGCAGTACAAGCCGCCCGCGAAGCGGCCAGACGCATG
>JBGSJT010000124.1:0-38196 GCA_041741715.1 Pirellulaceae bacterium
CATCACTCCATCACTCCATCACTCCATCACTCCATCACTCCATCACTCCATCACTCCATCACTCCATCACTCCATCACTCCATCACTCCATCACTCCATCACTCCATCACTCCATCACTCCATCATGCCACTCTACGAATATCACTGCTCTGGTTGCGAAGCGACGGTCGAAGTCCTAGTGCGGAGCACCGAAGAAAAACCGGTCTGTCCAACCTGCGGTTCCAAGAAACTTGCCAAACAACTGAGTGTGGCCGCGTTGCCAGCCCTGGCTGGATCGCGGCTACCGACGACCGAGTCGCCTAGCGGAAATTGCGGTCGGCCTCAATGTGGTTCAGGTTGTATGTTTGAGTAACGTAGTATCAGCTCGACGTGGCAGCCAGTCGGTCGCCTGCGTGGCGACTTTGCCACGACCTACGCAATCAGCCGCCCCACTCGCTGCCGCGTCGCGCTGGTATTGCGGCCAACTAGCACAATGTCAGGCAGGAAAGCCTGACGTACGGTTCGTTTATTAACTAGGCTAACTGCAACTGGGCCCACAGGCTGGGGTTCTCGCTAACCGGCAAATCGGGTTGCAGTGCTAACGATTGCCAACCGAGCTCTCGATCGGAGACCGCAAAGTAGAATCCGACTGTCGGGAAATCCCCCAAGTCGAGTCCTGTGAGGGCGTTAAAATGCAGTGCGGCAACTAATCGATACCGTCCCTCGCTAACCCGAGCCCGAATGGCCAATTGGTCGTCGGGCGGAGGTGGTGGATTGTCACGTGCGCGGTTGATCGGCCCCCATCCGACGAACGGCAGGTCGGCTTTGGGGCCACGTCCCATGGGGGAGAAACCGAAGCGATGGCAGTATTTGGTAGCCCGATGGATCTCGCGCGAATTGCGAGTGTCGATCCAGACGTGGAGCCCATCACTGTCTTCCAATCGCGACTCGCGGCACCATGGCAATTTCTGTTTCCCCTGCACGTCCGCTTGAAAGAACAACGCGTCTTTTCCCACCGCCACACGCACCTGTGCAAATTTAGGTTGGCCAGCCAGTTCGGCGCTCAAGCAGGGGACGATCGATTCATCGGGGAGCGCTTCGGGGCGGTCGCTAAAGGTGCGATCGAGTCGGTATGCCTTAAGTCTCACGCGGACTAACAGACTGGGATCGATGCTGGGTGCTTCTTCAGTTGAGTCCATATTCAATCTACTTTTTTCCTTGCTTGCGTTTCTCTTGAAAAAAGTGACTGAGGATCGCGCCACATTCGTTGGCCATCACCCCTCCAGTCACTTCGGCACGGTGGTTTAAACGCGAATCGTCGAGCAATTGAAAGAGGGAGTCGACTGCACCCGCCTTCGGATCGCGGGCACCATAGACCACACGCTGGACCCGAGATTGCACGATCGCCCCCGCGCACATGGGGCAAGGCTCAAGTGTCACATAGAGTGTGCAGCCTTCTAACCGCCAGCTCTCCAGCGAAGCGGCGGCTTGGGTGATAGCGATCATCTCGGCGTGTGCGGTCGGGTCCTGTAGTGCCTCGCGTTGATTCCAGCCCGCCCCCACCACGCGGTGGCCGTGCGTGATCACGGCCCCAACTGGGACTTCGTCCGCCTGCAGAGCTTGTTCGGCCAATGTTAGTGCTTGACGCATAAACATTGCGTCCCAATCGACAATTGCATTTTCCGCAAAGTCGTCCCCCGTAAAATCACTCCCTGCAAAATCATTCCCTGTAAAATCATGTTCAACAAAATCGCTATCGTCGGGCTGGCTTTCGGAAATCACTACTTGTCTGCTCCCTTGCCATTCTTATCTTGCTTCGTGTTTCCGTCCCGTTTGGAGTTGTCATCCGCTTGTAGGGGACGCCAACGGAAATTGCGAATGCCGACTTGCGATTGGAACGCGCAGTAACCCAGAGGCTGACTGACATAGACTTCGATTCGCGTGGAGAATTCGTGCCCTTCGCGTTCCTGCTTGATCGCTTCCTTGTCATTGATCCAAGCCGTGATGTGTTGCGGATCAACACGCACTCGAAATTTATACCACTTATTATTATCGAACGGCTGATACAGCGATGTGGCGTTCTCCGATGCATCGTAGCCATCGACGCTCGACAGTCCCACAACTCCCCCACCCCAACCACCAGCGATGAGTGAGCAGAATTCGTCGGCGACGGGGAACGTCAAGCCACATAGAAAGTCGTTGCCATCCACGCGTTGGGCCTCGACCTCAATTTCGTAATTCTCTGTAGGAAAATCCCCTTTTTTATAGTTGATGCCAGTGAGCGGATCGCCACTTCCCAACACTAACTGCTCGCCGTCGCGTTTGACTTCCCCCTCACCTCCGAAATCGGTAACTTCCCAACCCTCCATCCCTTTCTCAGGGAGGAGCGATTTCCACTGTGGTTTATCTCCGTCTACTTTTTTTGTTCCTTTTCGAAGGGGCTTGTCCCCTTTCTTCACTGCTTTTTCGGACGATTCCTGTGGGGCTGCAGTGGTTGTGGTCGTCTGGCTCGCATCCTGGGCCCGCAAGGGAGGAATTGCAAGTAAAGCGATTGTTAACAGGCTATACATCGTCGTGCGCACGGTAGAGTTCCTCAGATTGTGATGAATGGGTAAACTGTAGGGCCAGTTGTTGACGAAGTAAGATCAATACAGCGCTGAAACTAAGGCTTGACTTCAATTTACCAGGGCGACTGGTGGCGTTGGGAGGCTTTCGAGCAAATTCATTAGTCGTTCACGATTTTTCGCTGTCCCTGGGCCATCCTTGAAGTAGCATTCAGTGTAGTTTTACCGAACCATCTCTGCTGGACAAAGAGGTCGACCATTTCTTCCAAACCATCCAATACCGTGGCGACTGCCCCTTACAGTGGTTTGTGGCACTTTACGCAGTTTACTAGAGTCTTACCCAAAGTGGCCCGCATCGCTTCCGTTTGTTTAGTGATTTATTGGCTGTGCATCTTCACCGGGACCCATTTGCCTACTAGCGCGATGCCGCAAGTTGCGCTGTCGGACAAGCTCTGTCATGGCGTGGCTTTTTTTGGACTTTCGTTTCTGCTGGCCTGGGCCATTCCCAGTCACGGCAAGAGTCTAACGCACGTTGTCTGGGCGGCGGTCATTGCCGCCAGTTACAGTTGCATCGACGAACTGACTCAGAATTTTATTCCGGGTCGCATGTGCGATATCTGGGATATGGCAGCCGACGGTGTGGGAATCGTGGTTGGTCTAAGCTGTTACCTGATCATTCGGCAGTTGTTATTGCAACTCCGCTGGGGGCGTCGCCTGCTCCTTGGACTGTCGCGCTAAGTTCGTTTTAACGACTGACTTATCTTTTTGCTGCACACCTTTTTGCCGCACACCCTTTTTGTCGGCCCGTATTTGGTCCGTCTATTTCCAACTTGGAAACAATTCGGCGACGGCTACTTCGAAGCCAGGCAGGACTTTTTCCGCAGTGAGTTGCTGAGCGCGATTGAACATACAGGGTTCCGCATCGGGACGGTAGACGCGCACGGTTTGGAAGTCGGGATCTATCTCCCAAACCAACGGGACGCCAATTCGAAGGTACTCGACGATTTTCTCATGCGTCTCTTCATGCTTGTCGCTAGGGGACAAGATCTCGACCGCAAGTAGCGGCACACCGACGACCATCGAGCTTGTCCGCGACTGGTTCTTGAGTACTTGCATGGAAAAGACAGCGACGTCAATTCCCACAGTTGTGTCGGGGTTCTGCGCTAGCACTGCACCCGCTTCCCCTGACAAGATTTCTGCGGCAAAGTCAGGTGTACTGTCCAACCACTTTCCAAGTACTCGCACGATTCGTGATTCGGTGGCGGCATGCAGTCGATTGCGGCGGGTCAATTCTCGCTCCTTCAAGTGACCGCGAATCAGTTCGCGCGTCACCCCATCCTCAGGTATAGCCAGCAGTTCGTCGGTGGTCATGGTTGAAACTACAGTACTCACTTCTCAATGTTCCTGCTTGCGAAATGCTATAAACGATCCAAGTTTCCAGGGAGCGAAAGCGTCTGATCGGCGGAGCGATCGGCGACTAAACTACTAAACCCGCCTACGTGTTACCTAAATTCTATCCATTCGCACCGTTGTTGGCGAGTATTTCTTAACAGCCACCCAGTCGTGCGATATCGGCGGCCCAGGCTTCCAACAAACTAGCTTGGTTGGCATTTCTGTCGACTTGTTCGGTGGCGAGCAAACAGCGATCCCAGGCGCGAGTAGCTCCACGGGCTCCCCCTTTCCAATGCGTCCCACCGGCGACAACAGCCGCCGCCAGTTCGCGGCGGATAGATCGCTGTGTGCACATTCCACCGCCGGTATTACTCGCTAGCTCAGCGCTCAGATGCAACGCCAGTTCACGGTAGAAACTGGCCGCCAAGCGAAAGACTAATTTTAAGCGCTCGCGTTTGACTCGCGCATCCTTCCCTGCCGCATCGGTAATGGCGGCACAGCTCTTGGCAAGCTCAATCAGTGGTAGCTGTGGCTTAGCCAGCGATTCTAACAAGTGCATGCGGAATTCATCCAGTTCCGGATCGATCATCGACTGAGCTTCCGTCAAACTACCATTGCAGCCACTAGCCAACTCCGCCGCGCGCTCGACCGAGTCGGTTAGGCCTGTGCGCAAGATCAAGTCTTGCAACTGTTCGGGGGCGAGTGGTTTAAACAATATCGCTTGGCAGCGCGAACGAATCGTGGGGAGCTGCCGTTGGAGACTAGTGCCGAGCAAGATCAACAGCGAATCGCTGGGGGGCTCTTCCAAGGTCTTGAGCAAACAGTTGGCACCTTCGGTATTAAAGTAGTCGGCATCGTCGATGATGGCGACCTTTCGTCGACCACCATACGGTCGCAAGCTGATGTCGTGGCACAGCCCCTCCCGCATGCGCTTATCGCGTTCGCCAATCAACAAATCGACTGGAATAAAGGCTTTATCTTCCGGCTTGGAAATCGTCAGTAAATCGGGATGGGTCCCCGCGTCCACCTGCACGCAATCCTCGCAACTCCCACACGCGTCCAACGAGTTCTGCGGCGAGTTGCGACACAGCAATCCTTTGGCCAAGAGACGCGCAAAGGTGCGCTTGCCGATTCCTTCCGGCCCGACAAACAGAAAACTCGTCGCCAGTCTCCGGCTCGCAAGTGCCGTTAGGAACCACTCTTTCTGTCGCTGATGTCCGAGTAGGTCGGCCCATTGCATACTGGTTGACTTTATGACTAGATCCATAGAGAACTGTTTGCCCGCTAGCCTTTAGCGGAAGATCCCCTTATGTTATCAAAGTTGTCGAAACGCACACTATTCATGGCACGGTTCCCATCTTTTTGCCGCACATCTTTTTGTCGCTTGATTGCCGGGTGGTGTCCCAGAGGTTGCGCGACAATTAGCTTAGCATCGAGCAGGAAATGAGTGTCGGATCTTGACGTAGCTGCGGTCGCCAGACCGCAGGGAATCTACGTTCTGGCGAACGTTGCTACGACAGTTATTTCCCGAACGATACTTGCATTATTGGCCGGCGTTGACGATCCGGGGTTCTCCGCAGAGTTATGAAGACCGCTAGTAAACCATCCGGAACTTGGCTTGACTATGCTGGCTACGTGGCGCTGCGGTGTGTGCTGTGTATGATCCAGTCTTTGTCGTTGGAGACATGCGATCGTTGGTGCCGGATTCTGGCAGTCGTTATTTCGGATTGGACACGGATTCGTCGTGATCCCATCGATCCGAATCTACGGTTGGTCTATGGGCCGTTGCGCCCCGAGCACCACGCATTGTTACGTCGACGCATGTGGCACCATCTGCTGCTGATGATTTGCGAAATCGCCCACGCTCCTCGCAAGATTCATCGCACCAACTGGCGCGAACATTTCTACTTGAAGCACAAGACCGAAATGTTTCAGGTGATGATGGATCCGCGCGCAACAGTGCTGGTCACCGGCCACTTTGGCAATTTCGAAGTCGCCGGATATCTCGTGGGCTTGATCGGAGCTCCGACCACCACCATTGCCAGACCGCTCGACAATCCCTATGTCAACGAATTCTTCACGGAGTTTAGAGCGTTGGGAGGCCATCGCATCTTGCCCAAGGAAGGGAGTTCGCAGTCGGTGCAGCAGGCGCTTGAAGCCAGTGGTACGTTGGCTTTGCTGGCTGATCAATTTGCAGGTGGCAAGGGCTGTTGGGTCGACTTTTTCGGCCATCCAACCTCCTGCCATAAGGCGTTGGCCCTCTTCGTGTTATCCGCCCAAGCGCCCATGATTGTCAACTACACTCGCCGCTTGGATCGTCCCCTGCGTTTCGAAATGGGGATGACTGGTATCGCCGATCCCGGGCAGCTCGACGCGACGGTTGTCCCCGACCATCTTCAGTCAGTGATAGAATTAACCGAGTGGTACAACCACAAGTTAGAAGAGGCGGTACGTTTGGCACCCGAACAGTACTGGTGGCTGCATCGCCGTTGGCGCGAGGTCCCCCCCGCACAGCTCAAACGCCTAGCAGCCCGCCGCCAAAAAAAGGGACTGGAAACTCAATAACTCTTGTAGCTACGTTCGCCAGAACGTCCACCCCCAGCGGTCTGGCGACCGCAGCTACACTGCCTCATTCAAATTTCGTGTCCCTTCCAGCGCATGAAGGCTTCTAACGCAAAGAATTCGGGAAGCCCGATCTGATTGTATTTTTCAGCGGTCCCCTTGTTTCGATCTTCGGCGCGCTGCCAAAACTCGCGCGGGTCGGCACCTGGAAACAGGGCTTCGTCCTTCTGGCTTTCATGCATGAAGATCGCTTGCCGCTTCAACTCAATATCGCTTGGGCTCAGGGGGACGGCGATCTCAATCTCATGCAGAGCGTACTCTTGCCAAGCACCGCGATAGAGCATTACTTCGGGGATCGTTCTTGCGTTCCGCTGCATCTCCGCCAGGACGCACAATATGGCCTCGGCACACACGCGGTGCGTCCCATGTGGATCAGCCAAGTCCCCCGCAACATAAATCTGATCGGGTTGCACGCGTTCGAGCAATTCACGAATGATCCGCGTATCTTCTTCACCCATTGGTCGTTTGGCGATCGTTCCGGTGCGGTAAAAAGGGAGATCCAAGAAATGTAAATCTTCCGCGCGGCAGCCCACATGCATAGCGCCAGCGCGGGCTTCGCTCCAACGAATGAGCGCCTTGATTTTCAGAATCGTTTCATGGTCGGGGGCACCTGGGTGCTTATGTTCTAAACCACTTGTGACCTGCTGTTGCACCTCCACCGACTTTTGTTGGTCGATCGAAAACAATCGATTGTATTCGGTGACTAGATCGGCCACACGCAATGCATCGTGATCGAAGACCGCAATATTGCCACTGGTCATGTAGGCAATATGCATGCGATGCCCATCCTCAACCAATCGAATCAACGTCCCTCCCATACTGATCACGTCGTCGTCCGGATGCGGGCTAAAGCACAAACAGGTCTTGACCGAATCCTTGTTGGCCGGATGGTATTCGATCGTATCTTGCATCCAACGAAAGACGCGATGCGAAATCTTCTGTGCCGGACCATGATGTCGCAGCAGTTGATGTAGATCATGCTGTCGGAAATCTTCATCGTCAAGCTTCAACAGCGCTTTGCCCGTCTGCTCGCACAACCACAACACGGCCCGTTTGACCAAGGCCTCATCCCATTCTACTTTTTCCAATAGCCACGGCATTGAGATTCCCGTTAAGGCTCCAGCGGCTGGCATATCTAACAGGGCTCGTGCATCAACGTGTTCCTGCAAGTATGAGGCTGGAACCCGATCCGTGATCGTCCCTTCAAGCGTCTCAGCCACAATGGCCGCCTTGTGTTCACCCAGGGCGAGCAACAGCACGTGCCGCGACGCCAAGATCGGTGACAAACCGACCGTTAAAGCATGCAACGGCACATTCGATTCTCCAAAAAAATCGCTCGCGCAAGCTTGCCGCGTAATCGGATCGAGCGTACACAGTCGCGTGCGACTTTTACGCATCGAGAACGGCTCGTTAAAACCGATGTGCCCATTGCGTCCGATTCCCAGTAACACCAGATCAAAGCCACCCGCACTCTGGATTGCTTCGTCATAGCGTCGACAATTCAGCTCGACATCGCTGGCGGCCACTTGGCTATCCAAGCAATGAATATTGTCGGGCTGAATATTGACGTGATTGAAAAAATGCTCGGCCAGCCAACGCCGATGGCTTTGCGGATTGTCGCTGGAAATTGCGTAGAACTCGTCCAAACAAAACACGATGACGCTGGAAAAGTCGAGCCCCTGTTCGCGATGTAGCCGAATTAACTCTCGATAGGTACCGACTGGCGTACTGCCGGTGGGTAAGCCCATCACGGTTGTCTGTCCCAAGTCGGATCGTTCGCGGATCAGTCGCGCGATGATTTGCGCCGCATGTCGCGCCAGATCCTTGCCCGTTTGGAACACAAAGGCGGGCATGTGCGTTCCCGTCACAGGCCGAGCGCGGTGGGCAGGTGTCGTTCCGAGGGGGCTGAATTCAATTGCGGTCACAGTGATGGCTTCTTGAAAGTTTTTCGATCTCAGGTGAGGCAGGCTGGAATGAAATTCCTGAGCCTTCTAGTTTTGTCGAAGGAGTCGAGTTGAGCAATCTTAATGCCCCAACCATTTATGTATTTCGTCAAAGTTAGTGGTTGAACGCGCACGGACGCTCGACGTCCGAATTTCTCGAAATACCCGTCGATTCTAGAGGGAGCTCAAAACTCCATTTCGACGCAGAGTGTCGAGCCACTTTGGTTTAGCACCACGTTTTGGGCTTCCCCCGTTGCGACTGGCCGCAGGCTGCTTATCATGGTTCCAGATAGCCATGGTATCTAACTGTGCCCGACCAAATCCAACCATTCTTTCTGAGTAAACTCCAGCATGTCACAAAATTCGCCAAAACAGTGGTTCAACCTGGAAGAACGTTTCTTTAGCGAAATCGACAACCAATTGCTGGATAAGCTGCGGAGCGAAATGACCGCTTCCCAAACCGCTGAAGAAATTATGCGCGTTACGGGGATCAACAACCAACATCTGGCCGCTGAAATAGCTGCCATGAACATCACCGTCGAAACGCTTGCCGCCTTTCGCTTAGTTCCGCTGGTGGCGGTGGCTTGGGCAGACGACCGCGTAGAGGAGAGCGAGCGCTACGCTATTCAGTTGGCGGCCGAAAAAGCGGGAATTGCCAAGGAGTCTGCCGCCATGGAATTGGTCGCCGCCTGGACCAGCCGGCGTCCACCAGCCGACTTGCTGGACGCGTGGTGCGACTATGCCACCGCCTTATCAAATTCGCTCGATGGCCCCCATCGCGATGTTCTAAAACAAGAGTTGTTGAGCCAAGTCAAGACGGTCGCCGAGGCTGCCGGAGGCGTGTTGGGCTTCGGCAGCGTCAGCAGCAGCGAGAAAACCGTCATCGCCAGAATCGAAAAAGCTCTCAGCTAGTAGTCCATTTCGAGTCTTTCATCTTTTTGCCGCACATCTTTTTGTCGGAAAATCCGGGCGGCTGTTCCGAAATGGCTGCGACCATGACCGAAGCGACAAAAAATGTGCGTCAAAAAGATGAAGAATAGGCTGTTCTTTTTGAGCATCTCTTCCGACGTACCTCTTTGAATCAACGAACGGTCGCTCTATCTTCACTGAGCGGTGCATCCCGACCGCAACTGAGCCTACATTGTTGGTTTCTTCCTCCACGCGACATCTGTTTTTCGCTTTGCTCCTCTTCATGTGCTAGGTTTCAACGGTATTTCGTGGAACCAGCGCCGTTGGAAATGTGGCGCATGCGAAGGACGCTTCTGGATGCAAGCGGAACATGGACAGTTCAAACTCTCACGCCCCGCGCGACAGCACACTCTGTCGAGCCCGCTCCCCGTACGCTCCCGTAATCGTGCACCATTGTGGCTGAGCTTTCCCTGCTTGCTGTTGTTGCTGACCAGTCTCATTAGCTGTGCTCGCTTCCAGCTCCCAGCTATTGACCCCAACGGTTCGAGCCTCTTCCTGCCGTTGACCAATACAACGCAATTAGCTTTACCCAGCCTGCATGGCCGCAACGGACAACCAGGTTTTATTCCCCAACCGGCATATGCGGCACCCGCCATGCCACCACCTTGCCTGGACGGAAGTTGTGCTACTGGCTCGAAGCATCATTTGCTCAAAGATCACAAACTCGGTCACAAGCTCGATAAACACTTTCCATCGCAGGGCAAAGCGGGGGAAATACAACTGACCCCCACTCGCATCGTGGCTCCGGTCGGTGGCGAAGTCGTTCTACTGGCTGGCATCTGCGGGCCGAACGGTTACCTAGTCAATCGTCAGCCGCTGGAATGGATGCTCTCACCTGATAGCGTTGGCACCTTCATCGAAGTGGGGGACGATTCGCCCGGTCATTTAATCAGCGCGCTAACCCTGCGCAAAGCACCCAAGGTCGAAAAGCTGGATGTCGATTTCGCCAAGGGACGCACCAGCAGCAAAGAAACACTCATCGATCGCGGCTCGGCCGATTGCAAGGACGATATTCAACTCAAAGAAGGTCAGACATGGCTCAGTATATCGTCACCCAGCGAAGGCGTTAGCCGCGTTACCGTACTGGCCCCCGATAGCGACATTTGGGATCGTCGGCGACAGACCGCCACCATTTATTGGGTCGACGCGAATTGGGAATTCCCGCAACCACTAATCGAGCGTTCAGGCAATCCGCTGCAGTTCGTGACGCGCGTTAATAAAGCTGAGAACCTAGTTCCGGCTGAAGATTGGATCGTACAATATACGATCGTCGATCCGAGTGTGGCCACATTCAGTCCGCCCACCGGCAGCAACGTGGCCACGAAGCGCGTCAACAAAGATGGACAAGCTATCGTCCAAGTTGTTGCTACCGTCGATGCACAAGGTCAATTGGCTCGGGGCACTACACCCATTCTGATCGACGTCTTGCGTCCCGCACAGCCTTCGGACAACTTGCCCGAGATCAAACTTGGTAGCGGCCAGACCTTTGCGACTTTCAGTTCACCGGGATTGAACCTACAGGCTTTCGGTAACGATGTCGGTTCCGTCGGCGAACAGATGACCTATGTGGCAAGCCTGGGGAATCCCGGCGATGTTCCAGCCGAGAACACACGGTTGGTGATGAACATCCCAGTGGGGACACGCTTGATCAGCGCGGTCCCTACACCACTCACCATCACCACGAGTGATTTGGTATGGGACCAAGGGGTCTTGGACGCGCACCGTCAACTGGATGTCACTGTGGTCTTGGAAGCCCAGCGATCCGGTACGTACGATGTGGCCTTCCAAGCCGTCGCCGCTGGAAATCTATCGGCACAGTCCTTTGTTCGCACGGAAATTGTCGAAGCCAGTGTCGATGTTCGCTTTGAACCGACGCAGGGGGCCGCTCAAGCCGAAGTAGGCCAAGTCGTCGAGTATGCAATTGACGTAAAAAGCACTAGCCGCCAAACGCTGACCGATTTGCGAGTCGTGATTGAAAGTGCCCCGGGACTACCGGAAGTCGAAACTCAGCGCAACCAAGTGGAAAAAGGGATCAGCTATTTGCAACCAGGAGAGACGCAACCGCTGGGTGTGAACTTTGTCGTACGCCAGACAGGCCAGCTCCCTGCTTCGGTGCGCGTGTACTCGGGTCAAAACCTGCTAGCCGAACAACGCACGTCAGTACTAGGTGTCGAACCACGACCCAAGAAGCCCGATATTGGAATCAGCCTCGAGTTTCCCGAGACCGTCCGCGTCGGCAATAGAGTTGATGCTTTCGTAACACTTAGCAATCCAGGCGAAGTTAGACTGACCGGTCTCAATGTGGAACTCGCTTGGGATGCATCGTTACGGGCTGCCTTTGTGGACAGTGCAAATTTTCCCCGCTTTCGTGTGGGAGCCGATGGTCGTTCGGCGGTCTGGTCTGCATCCGACTTACTGCCACCATTGTCAAGCGATTCTGGTGACATGACGCAAACCATGAAGGTAACGTTTGATTGCGTCGCCCCCACACCGCAGGGCGCGTTTAACGTCCGCGTCGCTGCCGCCGAAAATGTTCAAGCCAGCGACGCAGTGAACTTCCAAGCAGTAGCCAGCGCCGTCACACCACCTGTCTCCCCTCCAGTCACACCACCCAGTACAATTCCCCCAAACAACAACTCGAACAACAATTCAAATTTAACGCCACCCGTCACGCCACCTGTAACTCCGCCTAACACTGGGCCTGGGCCAAATGTGCCGGCGCGAACTGGAAATTGGGAAATCAACTTATCTGACTACGGTGATCCGACGCTGGTGGGGAATAGCGTTCGTTACACCGTCACCATTCGCAACAATCAAAACTTAGAAGATCGCGATGTGCGCATCGAGGTCCAGTATCCGCAGGGTGTCAACTTTGAAGGGGTCAAGAATTTATTTGATACCACCACTGAGGTTAACAAACAATTTGGTCCCAACAACACGGTCAGCTTTGAGCCGATCAGATCCGTTCGAGCTGGCGAACCGATCACGTATGTATTCGTCCTCCGACCCGATATCCCTGGCCTGATCACCATTCGCGCTCGCGTCTTTTCTGCTGGTCGACCCGATCCAGTCGAAGCCCAGCAAGAGACCACTGTGCAGCCGCGAACCTACCAACCATAAGCATTCCGTAAAACATCACCGCTTGGTTGGACAGCGCCACTTTCGGTCCCAATATCAGCTCGACGCGCAAGCGTTGAGATATAAAGTTCTGATGCATTGCCTGGACGCTGCAGAGTTTCATCAGCGCTTCGAAACGCGATGGCAATGTTCGTATCGAGCCGAAATTTACCATCCATCCAAATCGACCTGTTCGCACCCTGCTTCGATCGCCTCGCGCATCAATCGGCCTTCGTCCGGGTCAATAGTGCCTACGTGCTTCTGAAGAGTCTCGACAGACATTCCAGAACCAGGTCGTGTGAGCGACCGCACAAAATCCAGAACCTGTTGCTGCGCATCGGGGGGAAGTTGGCCAATTTCAATATTGATCTGCGATGCGATATCAGTACTCATGCCTGTATTTTACACAGAGCGAATGACTTTTGTATTCGCGTTCGGGTCAGTCCCCCTCAGTTTTCTTGGGTCCCACCGAACGACTGTCCACCCAGATCGTGCCTCCGCCCCCTTGCCAGCTTGCCTGGCAGGAGCGAAAGTTTTGCAAGTTAGGAACCGGATTCACCCGCGAGCATGCTCGCAGGCGTCTGATACAAAAATCAAAGTTCGTCTGTTAAGAATCGAGCCAATCCATGAGCAACTCCGCACCTCGCGACCTATCTGTTCCGTCGCCTTCTTTAGTGGTAGATCTGTTGCAAGGCGCGCGACGCACGAAAGTTATGTTGGCGGCGGTTGAACTGGGAGTCTTCGACGCACTCGATGGGCACGCGCAATCCGCATCACAAATGGCTGCGTCCCTTAAGTGCGATACTGATGCGCTGCAGCGGCTACTCAATGCCTTGATCGGACTAGGACTGCTAACCAGAGAGGCAGAGCTCTACGCGAACACACCCGTGGCACAAGTCTATCTGACAAGCCACAGTCCACGCCGCATGACAGGCTACTTAAACTATTCGAACTCCGTCGGTTGGCCCATGTGGGGTAAGCTCGAAGATGCGGTCCGCGAGGGAACGAGCCGTTGGAAGCAATGTTACGGCTGGGACGAGCCGATTTTCTCGAGCTTCTTCAAGACAGAAGATTCGGCCAATGAGTTCTTGATGGGCATGCATGGCTTTGGCGTCATGAGCTCCCCTGCGCTCGTCAACGCAATTGATCTTAGCCGCTTTCAACATTTGGTCGATCTCGGCGGAGCCACCGGGCACTTGGCCATCGCAGCTTGCGAACGCTATCCGCATCTGACCGCCACCGTCTTCGACCTACCTCAAGCGGTAGCGTTGGCACAACGAATTACTGGCGAATCAAATGTGGCCAAGCGATTACAAGTCGTGTCGGGGGATTTCTTCAAGGATCCCTTACCACAAGCTGATCTCTATTCCCTCGGTCGCATTTTGCACGATTGGAACAACGCTAAGATTCAACTCCTACTGACAAAGATTTTTGAAAGCTTGCCAGCGGGAGGAGGGCTGTTGATCGCTGAGAAGATGCTCAACGATGACAAGTCGGGACCGAGTTGGGCGCAGATGCAAGACCTAAATATGCTGCTCTGTACCGAAGGCAAAGAGCGCACTCTGCTCGAGTATAGTGAGTTGCTGAAAAGTGTTGGCTTCAGCGACATTAGCGGTTGCCGCACCGACACTCCCATCGATGGCGTACTGGCGATCAAGTAGTCGGCTATCGACGCCCGCTTGCCGGGCAGGAGTGAAAGTTTTGCGAGTTAGAAAGTTCGTCGACGCCCCCTATCTCTTCTTGGCAACCGGTGCATCGATGGGAATTAACGGGAACGCTTCGGAGGGTGTCCTGACTTCATTCATTTTCTTCGCCATTGCAGCAACGATTTCGGGATGTTCTGCGGCTACATTGTTCGCTTCGCTAACATCTGTCTCCATATTATACAGTTCGACAACCAGATTGCCCGCTGTCATCCCTTGGCGAATTGCTTTCCACTTGCCCACACGTAGCGATTGCTGTCCACCATACGCGGCAAACTCGCGATACAAATAGGGGCGTGGCTCCTGCACTTGACCGAGCAGCGTCGGTGCTAGAGTGATACCGTCGATCTCGGCAGGAGACGCCGCACCGCGACCTACCAACTCCAACAACGTCGGCATCCAATCTTCAAAACCGCTGACACGATCGCTGTCGCTCCCCGCCGCAATTTTTCCCAGCCAGCGCACGATGGTCGGCACTCGTACGCCACCTTCATACAGTGAACCCTTCAGCCCACGCAACTCTCCGACACTTTTGAAAAACTCGTAATCGACCTCTTCGCCCAAGTGCGTCGTCCCATTGTCGCTTGTGAAGATCACTATCGTGTCGTCGCTCAGTTTGAGCTCGTCGAGCCGTTGCAGGAGACTTCCGACATGGGTATCGAGCTTGGAAATCATCGCGGCGTAGGCTGCGCGAGGCGTGTAATGTGGCGTGTAGCCATAGCCCTCCGCACGCACAAAGGGAGGATCTTTCCAACCCAATGCCAGATAGGGCTCCAGCTCTGCATCGGGGATATGCAACGCCACATGGGGAATCACCGAAGGATAGTACAAGAAAAATGGTCGATCCTGGTTCTTATCGATGAAGGCCAAGGCTTGTTCATTGATTCTATCGGGCGCATAGTCTTGTCCCTTGAAGGGGGCATAGCTGTTGGGATCAGTCGGATCGGCACCTTCGGCTAAGCTACCATGGCCCGGAACCTCGGGATCATTCCTGAGGACCACATGTTGGTCATCGTCCCACAAATACGCTGGATAATAACTGTGCGCATGCGCTTGGCAGTTGTAACCAAAGAAGCGATCGACGCCCTGCTTGAGCGGCTGACCAGTCGAATCGGGCCCCCCCAAACCCCACTTTCCGAAAGCGCCTGTCGCGTATCCTTGATCTTTAAAAAGCTCTGCCAACGTGACTTCGCTATCCGGAATCGGAAATTGTCCTTCGGGTTTCATCTCGCGGTTGTTGCGAATGAAGGCATGCCCAGGATGCTTGCCGGTCATCAACACACACCGCGACGGTGCACAAACAGCATTCCCACTGTAGTGTTGCGTTAGCCGCATCCCCTGCGCCGCCAAGCGATCCAGGTTGGGAGTCTTGATCAACGTCTGCCCGAAACTTCCCAACTCCCGATAGCCCAGATCATCAGCCAAGATGAAAACCACGTTCGGCAATCTCTCCGCCGCTCGGCCAGTCAGAGTCGTCAGGAAGAGGAAGACTAGTGTCAGGAACTGGTGTTTGATTGGCATCGGTCGGACTCGCGGAGTAGGGGAGTGTTGTATACCAGGTTCCAGGTTCCAGGTTCCAGGTTTAAGCGATGAATTGGAGTTGGTTCTCGGCAGTCTAGGGTTGCATTTAGGGCCGAAGGCTCGGCGGATTGTCTAGCCCAGGCTGAAGGCCTGGGAAGGAGTGTATGCCCGAATCACTTAGGGCTGAAGGCCCGGCCGATTCCCCTTTTAATGGCGTCTACTCCACTACATTCTCACCACGGTTTTCGCGTTGATGGATGGTAACGGGCCATCCGGGGAATTGATTCGCGGGATCATCCTGTGTGGCATCCACCAAAAAACGAAAAGACTCGAGGTAATAGGTTTTCGCTTGCGTGTCGATGGTCACGAATCCAAATCCACTTCCCTTTTGATGAACGACTTCGTATCGATTCTTTTTGTCGGGGACAATTGGATTGTCAACTGCATAGACAAAGACTTTATTGCCAAAACCGTCGAGGTACTCGCCGGTATTGGGCAAGTTATGTTTGGGGCGATGGGTGTGCGGCATATCGAGTTCATCGGCGCGCCACCAGCGTGGATAACCAACGGAGATCGCTGGTGTGCAGAACGACCAACAACTATCGCGCTGTTTATCCACTCCATATTGCACTAACGATGTGAGATGCTGATCGCCATTAATGTGCAACGGCATACCCTCACGAAGAATGCGGATGGCATTGTCGCGGGGAGTTTGAGGCCAGCCACCTGAATCGAGATCGGCTTTGAGATAACCATTGTACCGACCGTGGTGCGTGGCGACTCCAGCGAACACCGTTTGACTCAGGAGCACTTTCATGCTGTGGCCGCGCCAATCGTTGACCCATTCCTTCAGGAAGTTCTCTTGACGCTCTCCCAACAAGACCAATCCGGGTTGATCGAGCGCGGCGGTATTAAAGTTCGGATCGGAAACATGATCCGCGCGACCACTCCCAGTTTCAACGCGTTCCGGTCCACTCTTAAACTGGCGATCGGCGAGGATCGCAAAACTAACATTGCCATACACCATGTCACCGTAATAGACACTGATTCCTTGTTTGACTGGCGAGTCATCGTGGAAGTCGGGATGATGCGCGGCATTGGTCTTGTGGACGACGTTGACCATCCGGGCTGGCTCGCGATAGCCTCCCTTGGAAGAAGCCCCTTGGTCCAGATCCGTCATGGGTGCGCCCCCTTCGCCCCAGATGTTCCCTTGGAACACATCATGGTCGTCGGGAATGCACAGCGTGGGAGTATCGCGCATGCAGTCGCGAAAAGACCAGCCGAACATGTAGAATTTGCGCAAATAATTCAGTATCGCTGGCTCGGCTGGCTCACGAATAATGCCAAACCCACCATGGCTCTCGTACAGCTGATCGCCTGAAAAATAGAGCAGGTCGGCATCCAGTTTCTTTACATTTTGGGCTACTGGTTCATATGGAAAACCGATTTGATTCTGGCAGGTCATGGCCGCCAGGCGCAATGGTCGACCAACCGGATTGGCTTTGATCTTTCCTGTCCACTCCGATTCCGAGTGCCGTCCATCGCGATGTCGCTCCTGATATAAAACGCGATAGGGGGTGACTTGCGTTTCGTCCCAGTTGGCGATGCGGAACGTGGCGGTCCAAGCGTCGTGGTCGAGCTGGGCAACACCCAGGCTCTGCCACTTCCCCGTTCGCTCCACTTGCAGCTCAACATCGTAATTGTCTTCTGCGCTGAGCGGGCCGGTGAGTGCACTCAACTTGAGGACATAGCCCTCCGAACCGCGCGAATCGCTGAGTGAATACATCGTCCACAGCAGCGGTCCAAATCGTTGCTCGGGCGAGTGGGTGAAGCCCTCACCACTAGCCGTCCAATTGCTAAAGCGATAGCGTGCACCTTCATTCTCCTTAATCTGATTCGCAAAGTTGTTGACAACGGAGATGTTACCTCGCAACTCCGCCGATGTCGCATGAGCGTCAATGGTGGTCTGTTGATCTCCCCTTTGTGCGATCAACTTCAGTGCCACGCGATTTCCGTCAGCCACACCAAGGAGCGTTAGCCGAATATCAGCTTGGGCTGGATCGAATGGACAACGAGTCTGTTTGTTGTTGATGAATAGTTGGCCCTCGCGCAATCCGGCTTCAATCCCCCCATTTTCGAAACACGCACTGCGATGCTCGCCAACATCGCTAGTGATACCGATTCGAAAACCGGCGCCTCCATCACCGCTTTTCTTTTCCAATTGGCGAATCGTTACCCCCAATTCAAAACCGGAATTAGGTTGGGTTAGTTGCCGCGTAATCCAATGGATGTTACGTCCCCCCGCCGACGATTGACACTCGGCGGCTCCATCCACAATCTTCCAATCCTCCATTGGATTAGCCCAATAGTCCCCACCCAACCACACGCGATCGTGCGTCTTTGCCCACGGATCTGATTCACTGCTCGGAGGGGGTTGAGCACAAGCGGGAGCGATTGATCTGACACTGGCCAATGCTGTTACGGAACCCAGTGTTTGCAGAGCGGTACGGCGAGTGGGACGATTTTTCATAAATCGGTTCCAGGAGGGAGCGGGAAGTCACAGTGCAAGCCTGTGTACTTTAACCTAGAATCCGCTCGCTCGCAAATCGCTGATGCCGAGTGCGACGATCGGCATGACCCGCCGAACCCTTCAGGGAGCGACCTACTTAGAAGGGGCTACTTAGCTGCGATTCTCAAGATAGTCTTGAACTCATTGGGACTGACCGGCTGCACGCTCAATCGAGATCCACGTTGCAACAGCACCATCCCAGCCAACGAAGAATGTTGACGCAGCTCATCCAGTGGTATTTCTCGTGCAAACTTTTCCACGAACTTCAGATCAACCATATACCAAGTCGGACTTTCTGGATTGCTCTTGGGATCAAAATGATCGCTCCGCTCGTCAAAAGCAGTGTGGTCGGGATACCCATTCCGGACCACTTTGGCGACGCCAGCTACCGCCGGTGGTTTAGCATTGCTATGGTAAAACAACACCAGATCCCCAACCTGCATATCGTCGCGCAGGGTATTGCGGGCTTGATAGTTCCGCACGCCATCCCAGAAAGTTGTCTGTTGCTCGGCGGCCTCCAAGTCATCGATACTGAAGCAATCCGGCTCGCTCTTAACCAACCAGTAACGTAGCTTGGTTGACTTATTTTTGCCTGGTTTGGTTGAGCTAATCGGCATAACAAAGATTCAACGTTTACTCGGCGAGTCGAACAAAGATGGTATCACCTTCCACGCGTACGGCGTGGCTCCCAGTCGGTTCGGTCGCGGGCATCGTTACCGCACGACCATCGCGCACGTCAAACTGCGCGCCATGTCTAGGACAGGAGAGGCAAAAGCCGTCCAACTCTCCATCCCCCAGCGTCCCACCATCGTGCGTGCAGACATCATCCACACAATAGTACTCGCCGTCGATGCAGACAATCACTAGATAGCGATCATCCAGTTCAATACACAGTTTTCCAGAGTCAGGAACATCCGAGACCTTAGCGGCTTCCACAAAATCATGCATGTTTTTTGATTTAGCTCTTAGTTGTATTCTCGGACTTGTCGAGCGATCGATTGTCCGAGCGCTTCGCGGACACTTTCGATAGTGATGCGATCGAAGATCTGTTGGAAAAATCCAGTCACGATCATCCGCACCGCTTCGCGACGTGTAAAGCCGCGACTCTGCGCGTAAAAGATCAACTCTTCATCGACCTTGCCCGAGGTACTGCCGTGCGTGCAACGCACGTCATCGGCCAAGATCTCAAGACCTGGAATTGAATCCGCCCGCGCGTGATCACTGAGCAATAGATTGTCATTTCGTTGGTAGCCATCGGTCTTCTGCGCCACCTGGTCAACTTCAATCATACCTCGCCACACAGTGCGTGATTCGTCTTGCAATGCGGCCTTGTAGAGGAAATCACTGCGACAATCCGGAGCTTGATGATGTTGCAGTGTGTTGTAGGTCAGTTGTTGTTTACCCTGCGTGAACATCACTCCGTTGACTTGACTGCGGGCTCCCCGGCCGACCAGCGAAACGCTCTGACTAACTTGAGAAAAGCGCGAACCGAGCGCGGCGATCGTCCACTGCATCGACGCATCACGCGCGATCGTTGCGCGCTGATGTGCAAAGTGCCATACGCCACGTCCCCAATCCTGCAGATTGACATACCGCAAATGTCCTCCCGGTTTGACGACAATTTCAACACTACCGACATGCAAGCCACCCGCCGTTTCCGAAGGGCTATTGGCTTCGTAAAGAACGGTTGCTTCGGCACCGTCTTCAACCACGATCAACGTATGGCCACGATCACTGCCACCATCACTCATACCTGCCGCTAGCATCAGTGGTTGTTCAACGCACACGCCGCGCGGGACGTATAGCATCTGACCACCGCTCCAAGTCGCTGCGTGCAATTGCGCAAAGCGATCCTGCTGAGGGTCGACGACGGAATAAAGATATTGCTCGACTAAATCCGAGTGCTCCATCGCCAGTCGACTCAGGTCGCCGAATAGAACACCTTTGGCCCCCCACGCAGCCTCCAGGTGTTCATGGGTTACAGTTCCGTCGAGTGTTCTTAGTTCGCCAGCGGGTTGTACCCCGTCCGCCAGCCGACGCGGAATCTCACTCTCCGAACCGGTGGCATCCACTGCAGTGCGAAGTTGATAGCGGTCGAGCTTAAAACCGCGCAAGTCGCTGCGCATCCACTCTTCTTGCTTACGATCTGGCCAAGCCGACTGCTCGAATTGTTGCCAAGCCCTCTTTCGTGCCTCACGCAGCCACTGGGGTTCCAATCGACTCGACAGGAATGCCTCAAAACCAGCGGCGTTGTACGATAGAGTTTGTGTTTCGGTCTGAGTTGTCATTGAGAATGGAGTGTTGGAGTGTTGGAGTAGGGAAGTGTGTTCCAAGTTCCAAGATGGAGATGGAGATGGAGATGGAGATGGAGTTGGAGTTAGTTCTGGGCGGTCCTAGCTTGCATTTCGGGCCGAAGGCTCGGCGGATTGTCAGGGCCGAAGGCTCGGCGGATTGTCTAGCCCAGGCTGAAGGCCTGGGATGGCGTGTATGCCTGAATCACCCAGGGCTGAAAGCCCGCCCGATTCCCCATTGTCATTGGTATTTGCTCATTCGCGACAACCTCAACGGTCTGCGGTCGGGAAAAAATGGCCGGAAGGAAAACACGAATCTGCCGGGCCTTCGGCCCTATCGTTCGTCTTGCGAACCGTCACCCCGGCCTTCCGCCGGGGCTAGACAATCGGCCGGGCCTTTGGCCCTAAATTCGTCTCCAAACCCTCAACCCTCAAACCCTCAAACCCTCAAACCCTCAAACCCTCAAACTTGGAACCTGAAACCTGAAACCTGAAACCCGAAACCTGAAACCTGAAACCCGAAACCTGGAACCTGGAACCTGGAACCTGGAACCTGGAACCTGAAACCTGAAACCTGAAACCTGGAACCTGAAACCTGGAACCCTTTACCCGACCGAACCTTCCATTTGCAGTTGGATAAGGCGATTCATTTCGACGGCATATTCCATTGGCAACTCTTTCACCAGCGGCTCGATAAAACCGTTGACGATCATGGTGCTGGCTTCAGCCTCGCTCAGACCACGACTCATCAAATAAAACAATTGCTCTTCACCGATCCGTGAAACACTCGCCTCGTGACCGACACTAACATCTTGTTCCAGAATTTCGATGTAGGGATAAGTATCGGAGCGACTACGCGGATCGAGGATCAGGGCGTCGCAGACAACGTTACACTTGCTGTGTTTGGCCCCTTTTTCGACACGGACCAAACCACGATAGCTGCTGCGGCCACCATTCTTGCTAATCGATTTGCTGATGATTTGACCCGTTGTATGTGGAGCGGCGTGTACCAGCTTGGCTCCGGCGTCTTGATGTTGACCCTTGCTGGAGAAAGCAATCGACAGGATCTCACCTCGCGCTCCGGGTTCCATCATATAGACGGCGGGATACTTCATCGTCAGTTTGCTACCGAGATTCCCATCGACCCATTCCATGGTGGCATCGCGATAGGCCATGGCACGTTTGGTCACCAAGTTATAAATATTGTTGGCCCAGTTTTGAATCGTGGTGTAGCGACAGCGGCTTCCACGCTTGCAGATCACTTCGACCACCGCCGAGTGCAAACTCTCGCTACTGTACATCGGCGCGGTGCAGCCTTCGACGTAGTGAACGGAGGCACCTTCATCGACGATGATCAGCGTGCGTTCGAACTGCCCCATATTTTCAGCGTTGATTCGAAAGTAGGCTTGCAGCGGGAATTCGATCTTGACGCCGGGTGGGACGTAAATGAATGAACCACCTGACCAGACTGCCGAATTGAGTGCGGCAAATTTATTATCCGTTGGTGGAATAATTTTTCCAAAGTACTCGCGCACCAAATCTGGATACTCGCGCACAGCAGAATCGGTGTCGAGGAAAACCACCCCTTGGTCGGCCAAATCCTGTTTTAGCGAACCATAGACCACTTCGCTTTCGAATTGGGCCTTCACGCCCGACAAGTATTTCTTCTCGGCTTCGGGAATACCAAGTTTGTCGAACGTGTCCTTAATTTCTTGGGGCACATCGTCCCACGTCTTACCTTGATGATCCGAGGGTTTGAGGTAGTAGTAGATGTCCTGGAAGTCGATGGCGATATCACCACCCCAATGCGGCATTGGTTTGGAGTTGAAGATATCCAGTGACTTGAGGCGGAAGTCGAGCATCCATTGCGGCTCTCCCTTGATCTCGGAGATCTGGTGCACGATTTCGCGGTCAATTCCCTTGCGCGCCTTGAAAACTGCCTTGCTCTCGGTGCGGAAATTATATTTATTGATTTCGCCGATCTCATCTTCGGCCTTGAATTCCAATTCAGTTTCTAGGTCAGTCGACATCGCTCGTTTACTCTTATTCTATTGGTGAAATTGTTTTCAAAGTGGCATGACGCTCCGCTATCCCACCGCTACCTCGGCCGTTTCGTCGCTTAGCATTTCCTGGTTGACTCGATCGGCATCGGGATACGCATTGCGAATGCGTTCGTAGCCCTTCGAATACAGCTCCTGTGCCAATTCGACTCCGCCGGTTTCGACAATCCGTCCACCGAGCATCACATGGGTGAAATCAGGCGGATTGTGTTCCAGCAATTTATCGTGGTGCGTGATGATCAACAGCCCCATTTTTTCGCGACCGATCTCCGCGATACTGGCGCTGGCCAACCGCACGGCGTCAGCGTCTAGTCCACTGTCGGTCTCATCCAAGATTGCAAACTTAGGTTGCAACATGGCCAGTTGCAGGATCTCGGCGCGTTTCATTTCACCACCTGAGAAACCTTCGTTGACATACCGCCGCGCGAATTCCGGATCCATCTTCAATTGCGACATTTTATCCTTGAGCTCTTTGCGGAACTCCCGCATGGCGATCAGCTCTTCACCCTCCTTGCGATCAGGCCGCCGCACATTGGTAGTGGCGTGACGCAGGAAGTCTGCCATCTTCACACCTGGTACGCTCACAGGCCGTTGGAAAGCCATGAAAATCCCAGCTCGCGCCCGCCCATCCGCCTCCATATCGGAAAGATCGACACCATCAAGTGAGATCTGGCCGTCGGTAACTTCATAGCCTGGATGTCCTGCGATGACCAAACCCAACGTGCTCTTTCCAGACCCGTTGGGGCCCATCAGCGCGTGGGTCGTACCATGCTGTATCTCAAGATTGACGCCCCGCAAAATTGGTTTGCCATTGACCGACACATGTAAATTCTCAATCTTCAAAACGTGATTCATCGCAGGCTAGCTCTCTAGCAGTGGAAAGGTGTACTGGAAAATGTGTTCAATGAAAAAACCATCTCTATGAAACAGGACGAAATTGACAGTGGTGATGCCCGTCCAAACGACAGCAGTCAAGTTGCAATAAGTGTCCCACCGCCTCACTTAGCATCTCCTGCTCCATCTCGCACAGTTGTCGATGATCGTCTTCGCTGGTTAGCTCAGGGTATGGGCAGGCGTGCATCTCCAACACGGGTAGACCTACCGAGCCAGAGACGCTAGCCGGAATCTTGCGACGTCCCATCGCGGTGGCCATGGCGGAAAATCGAGCGTTCAGATCACCCTCAATCGGCAACGACTGCCGCAGCTCATGTCCCATGCGACTGGCTACGCGTCGCAAGATTCGCTTGCGCTGCAATTGATTCGGTAACTCCAAGATTTCATGCCACAGCGCGGCCGCCAAGTCGGCGTAGCCCGCCGATGCGTAGCGCATACCCAGCGGCGTGAGGGAATACAAGAATTGAGGTCTCCCTCGCCCGCTACCTTCCTTTTTGCGTCCCACCAAGTCGACTTGGACTAAACGCTCCAGTCGCTGGCGTACGGCCGTGGCGGTCACTTCCAGCATTTCGGTCAACGCTTGGACCGACAGACTCTGGTTCTGCCGCAGCAAATCAAGCACGACTTGGTCGATCGGTCGTACATGCTCTGAAGTATTGGTTTCCATCGTCTTTCCTAGTGGGTCGCTAGCTGCGCCGCAGGCCAAATTCGCTACACTTTAACCTTAAGAGCCAGCAGCTATTTTGACAAGCCCCGTTGCGATAATTCAAGATTTTCAATTTTCGGACGCGGAGACTATACTAAAGGGTCAATGTCCTAACCATGTGCCGCCGGAGACTGGCTTGTCCGCGGTACCTTTTCTTGATGAACTGTGCCGTCTCTGGAGGAGACCCCGACATGCGACTTCGAATCGCTTGCTCAATCGTGCTGCTATCTATATTTACCGCCACTTCCGGCCGGGCCCAAATATCGTCCGTGGACGCCGATCGACTCGACCTGGAGATCGCTTGGCAAGCCCAAGTGCAGATGCCCAAAGTAGGGCGCGGGATCGTCTCCTCGCATCTGTGGGTCGACTCTGGCCAGTCACGAAAATTTGCCGTGGTCGAACTACCCGCTGGACGCACGTTGAGAGTCTCTGCCGACGAAGCGGGAAGGCGGGGTGAGCCGATTGGGATTGAAGAAGCGAAGAAGCAAGTGGGGGAGAGGGCTGCGCGGCTGCTAGGAAAGAACGACGGATTTGAAGTTGTCGAAGTAACGATTCCTAGCATCCGTTTGGTTTTCGTAACCAACGACGGACTTGTACAGACGTTTGATGCCGAGACTGGCGCATTAAAGTGGAGCAGTCCCTGCGGCCGCGCTTCAGCGCCAGCGCATCCGGGTGCTGTCAGCCCAGCAGGTGTGTCGATCATTCATGGTCGAAATCTGTACCTGCTCGATTGGCAGTCGGGAAAGCAACTGCTGAATAAGGAGCTGAGCTACGGTTCGTCGGTCGCCCTGGCGGTCTGCAATGACCTGGCGTACGTCTCTGATTTCCGCGGTCGGCTACAAGTCTACGGATTGGGGCGGACCATTAAGCCCTGGAGCTCCCAGATAAACGGACGTGCAGTCGGACAACCGGTAACGTTGGCCGATCAGTCCTTTTGCGCCATCGCGTCGACTGATGGATACGTCTATACCATGACCGCCGGTGAGCAACCAGGTTTGTGGACACGCTACGAAACGAACTCGGCCATCAGCGGCAGTTTGGCGGCTGGCAACGGTGCGTTTTATGCCGGGACCGGTGATGGCTTACTCACCAAAATTAGTCTCGCCGAGCGACTGGGCGGACTCGACTGGGAGTTTCCCTCCGGTGAGACCATTACCTCCCCCGCGCTCGTGGTCGGTAAACGAGTCTTGGTGGCCACCGAAGGAGGTGCCGTGCATTGCATCGATGATGAGAGTGGGTTCGCTATTTGGTCGAAGGAAGGCTTGCGCATTGCACAACCAATCGCCGCTGTTGGAAGTAGCTTTCTTTGCTCCACCCATTCTCAAGAAATATATGCCCTGGATATGGAAACAGGAACGGTCACTGGTCGTACCATGCCATCGAATATCGATTCGGTAGTGGTCAATCAAGTCAGCGATCGACTTTATGTGGTGGGGCCCAATGGGCGGGTGCAATGCTTGCGACCTCGCGGCGGCGTCTTGCCAACAATGGTCACACCTGTCGTGGCCAGCGAAAAGGAACTCTCTGCAACGCCCCCAGCCAGCCAGCCTCCAGCCACAACCACCCCCGCCGCTGACCCCTTCAATTTCGGCGGCGAAACAGCCCCACCCCCCACCACCCCCGCAGCCAATCCGTTCGGTGGTGATGCATTTGGAAGTGGAAGTACACCCGCCGCCGGTGCCAATCCATTTGGCGGTGGCCCAGCAGCTCCAGCGACCAGCGACGCAGGTGCCGAAATGAGCAACCCTTTCGGCTCGGGCGATATGACCGATCCCTTTGGTAGTGCCAATCCGTTTTGAACGCCTCTGTGCCGAACGAATGCTCCGCCCCAATATCAGCTCGACGCGCCAGCGAGTGCGTCACCTGACATGGCGTTGTCGAAAACACAATCGAAAAAACCGACGCCCCACTCGCTGGCGCGTCACCCTGATACCAACCCTCGTTACGGCTGCACGAAATCTAGCGGTGTACCTGGGATCAGTTCATTCTCTTCAGCACCCAACGGCTTGAGCAAAGACAGATAGGCCAACAAGTCGAAGAGTTCTTGAGGCTGCATCTGCGCTTCGACCCCCTCGGGCATCAAGCTCTGGTTGCTCGTCTTTATCTGCTCCACTTCTTGCTTGTCGAACTCGATCGTCTTTCCTCCCTGAACTTTTAATGACAAGTAGCGATCATTCTCGGCGACAACTAAACCGCTCACTACTTCGCCGTCGACAGTCAAGACAGTTTTGGCTTGAAAGGCTTCGCCTATCACCAAGCTTGGGTCGAGTATGTTCGAAATGAGTTGCTGTAGATTGCCACGCCCATTCCCTTCGATGTTGGGTCCCACTTCATAGCCGCGCCCATGCAACGCGTGACACTGCGAACAGACTCGATCAAAGATCAACACTCCACGAGTTAAGCTCCCACGTGCGCCAGAGTTGATCTGCTGCAGAGTCTGGGTGACCAACTGCGCGCGAGCCACGTTGTCGGTCACTCGCACGTGGCCCCAGATCGCTTCGATGGCCGTGGTAAGTTCGACATTGTCACTGGCCAGCCATTTCCGCAATTGATTGGTGTTGATCAAATCCTTAGAGACAATCCCCGCCGACACTCCATCGAGCAACAACTGCATCGATTCTCTGGTGGCCGTCAGCGGTTCTATTGCGGCCAATTGCGTGGCTGGGCTGAGCTGGCCCCAGTCTTCAAGCAGCCGCTCTCCAGCTCGATTCCGCTCGGCGCGCAGGGCAACTGAAATCATCGCGCTTTGCCAAGCGATTGAGTTGGCATCCAGAGCTTGTTCCTGAGTAAGCGCCTGGCCAAAAAATTCCAGCGCTTCATCTGGAGCAACCTGCAACCACACTTGCCACAATAGTTGCCGTCTCTCGACGCTCGCTAGATCGACTGTTTGCTCAACTGATTTTGTGACAGGCGACGTTCCCATCAACGCCGCCACAATCGTCTTGTGAACGGGCGGCGTAGCCTCGGGTTGTAGAAGGCAGACCGACAGCGCAGCGTAGTAGCGCGGGTCATTGAGATCGTTAGCCGCAACGACCGCATTGGTCTCAGCCCGTAGACTACGCAGTGCTTCGCGCAAGCTCGACAATTCATTCCGCTCGGTCGCGGAGGAAATGCTCTTGGCCAGAGTATTGGCTGCGTTTTGGCGATTTCCTTTCCACAGCAGCTTCACAATTTTAAGTGGCCCACTGTAGCTCCTCGTCGACTCCGTCGCTGTGGTCGAACCATTCGTCGTCTGCCCCCACATCAAGGAACAATTCGCCATGCAAACAACAATGGACACAAAACTCATGGCACCCACGAGCAACCGGTAGAGTGCACCGCGACAAGCGTGTAAGTAGCGATAGGGGCTTGCGAGTGGAAACGGTGTAATTAAGTTCATGGTTCATTGTGTGTTCGAGTGAAGTAACGGTCCATAGTCTTGCGTAACCCCGTCCCTGAATCAGAGCAAAGTCGCCAAGCCAGCAGGTAGCCTTGTTTCTGTTTGTTACTGAGTTTCCAATTTAGTGGAATAACTTGCTCCGCATCGACGAAACGGATCGTCTGGACGACAACAGCAACGCCAGATCGCGCATTTTCAGGACGACCACCAACCGTCGCCTCAAGCAGAGGTGGATCGATCCGTTGCTTTGTACTATCGCGCTCAAATTCTTTCAACATCTTTTCCCAACTCTCGCGAATCTCTTGAGGGGGCTGTCTCCGTTTGTCGAAGGCCGGAATATCAACGATGTTATTCGACTGGACTTCTTCGCTGGCAATCATCCCCTTCGCTATTCCCAATGGCACCTCCGGCGACGAGCTGGAATGGGGCTCAGCCCTATTGAGATTCCACGCGACGAGGTCGGATTCCAAATTACCACGTTCCAATTGAGACGCCGAGCGAACTTTAAGCATGGTCTCCATGGGACCAATTAACCAACGAAACCAACCGGCTAGTCCACCGGAATACGGTAATTGGTTCCGATCTTCACTGGCGGATGGTTCGATGCGCAGCAGTAAAACTCGATCAAATGTTTTTGGGGTGGACCAGTCCACCTCCCAGTGCTTCAGTAGAAACTCTACCCAGCTTATTGCCGTAACGATCCCTTCATTGTCAACATATCCGCCATCACACATAGCCACATGCTTCCCAAGCGAACTCGCCCGAGCAGGTCTTGTGAAGGGGGAAATGTAGGGAAAGGTGGCTGAGGTTCGCGCGGCTGTCGTCGGTCGTACGTCGAAGCACTCCGTTCCAGCTTCCATCAACTCTCGATAGTCCAGTGGCCTGGCGGTCAGTCCCACACTCGAAGTTCGGCGGGGAGTGGGGATCGTATCAAAAAGTATGCGACGCCCCGTCACGGCATCGGTGGAATTGAAAATCACGATTGGGACACTACCATCCACGGCCCGGTCTCCCCAATCCCCCATCGTCAACGCTCGCAGTTCTTCCGGCAGTCGCGAAGCAAAGCTGTCTTCCAGTCGTTGCCCCCGACCAGCACCAGGTATGCCAATCAAACTATACAGATCATCCACAGTTGTCCCAAACGCAATCGACTCGAGCGACGACCGCGCAGCCAATTCCAGTGCTGGACTTTTTTCCATCAGTTCACGATGCACCTCCTCGGCCGTTGGTCTCGCTGTCCCCACTAGCTTACGTCCCAAAAGTTCATGCTGATACCGGTTGCTGACGAACATCAGCGTCCCCACGCTACCGCCAGAAACCGCGCTGATAACGCAAACCGAATCTTTGAACTCGGCATACTCGGTCGATAGTTGATCCAGCACACAGGCCGCCCAAGCAGCCGCATGAATGCCACCGCCGGGACAAGTCACCACGACCAATGTCTTGCCCTTCCCGTTGTCGTATTTTTCAAGTCCTTCCATCCGGCTGGTGATTGCCTGCCATGCATCCGCTTCCAGCGGTGCTGTTTCCGCAGCGATCAACTCCCTTCGCTGCTCCATCAACCCCTTGTTATCCAACAGTGCGTCTTCTCGCTCGCGGATTTGCGCAATGCGAGCCACGAACGTATTGTCCGATCTGTCAACCAACGAATTCAGCGTACGTGTTGAGCCGCGTACTGCGAGCAACACCGCGAGAACAAGAACGACGATCGGTACCGCAGGAAGTCGCCATTGATCGAGCAAGTTCGCTACGCCGGCCAGGGCCATGAAGGCGAGCCAAATCAGCAGCACCAACATCGATGGTGCCGAGGTGAGCCAGTAGTCATCCCCCTCCAATCTCCGCGCGAATTGATGGTGGGCTATTGCCAGAAGAATCAAGTAGATCAGAAACTGGAAATCGATTCGCCGAACACCCGACCATGCAAGCCGCCTCTCCAACCAAGTCGACGTAAGAGCCAAAGACTTGAAGCCTGTTGTGGATCGCGATTCAAATGGAAAATAGTTAGCCGTTTCCTCATCGCTACCGAACAACTGACATTTGGTCCAACCCAGCCACCACAGCCCAGCCAACCCAACCACGACACTGCTTGCGATCGTCAACACGGACCACAAGAAATGAACCGCAGGCGATGTTGCAAACTCGCTGCCAAAACAGGAGACAACGATGAGTGGTGCCACCATGGAACAGAACGCTACCCAAAACATGCGTTGCTTGCCCCACGGATCACTCCCATCACCAGCCAGCCGCTGTAGCCACCGGCCACCACTATTTCGCGAGTTGAGCAAGCGCAGGATCGATATCGAGAAAAAGAACGCCACCACGTTCGTCACTGTCAGGAACGCCAATTGGTAGTACGTATCGAGCAACAGTCCGTTAACAACCAGCGCTTCCAACCACGGACAAAACCCAAGCAGCGGCCATACGCTCAACGCCACCAGCATCGCGATCCCATAGCGTTTCTTGACGATACGCTCCAACCAACCGATCGGCATATCGCGTTGATCAGATGGTTTCTCTCGATTTTCACTCATCGCCACTATCCATTCTATTGTCTGTTGCCGCTTTCTTAATTCTCCACCGCCAGCATCCCAATAGAAAGTCGACTTAAAGTGATTTTAGTGGCTGAATGCAATAGACAACTCGTGCTATGGCTTAAGTGGTTGTTTGGTTACGACAAACGTAGGCCTAGTTGTTCGTCGCTATTCATTTCAAACACACGAACGGTTGTGCGGCCCTTAGACGTCTTGCCAGCAATCTGAATTCCGTGCTACTCGAAGTGGTCGCCCCACACGTCATGGCGGGGGTGAAACAGCACGGTAATTTCTTCCGTCTCTGGATCAATGCCCGTCAAATTCGGACCTTTGTGCAGATTGCAATCAATACACGCCAACGCCAGATTGTCGACATCATCAGTTCCACCATGTTTACGCGGAATCACATGCTCGACATGTAAAACAGCCAAGGGTGAATCATCCTGGTGTAGTCGGCAGTATTCGCAGCGATGGCCGGCTCGTTCCCGAACAATCGCCCTGTTCGATTCGTTCACCGTCATTGAGAAGCGGGATTCAAAAGACGACGAGCCTGTCGCTGAAGCGTGGCGATAAACTTGTTCGCCCGAACGTAGCCCTGGTATTCTAGTCGCTCTTGGTCACTCAAGTCGCCTTCGGTCGACTTGGACGCAAGTTCTTCGATTCGTGCACGAAGATCCGGTTCGACATCAAAGCTAATGACGGTCTCAACTTTCTGCTGCGGCAAGACCTGTCGCAGCACCGGACTAACGGCTCGATTAAAAGCGGTGGATTCTACAGTTGGGTTCATAGTTCTCAGTATAGCACTTGAGGGCTATTAATGCTAGTAAACGGACGCCTGTTGGCTGCCTCCGGCGTATCACCAGTCTGGCGCGCACTTGGCGACACACCACGTTGCCAAGGGGGGCTAATCTGCGTGGTCTCGGCAAATTGAAAGCGAGTCCAACGTAGTGCAAGGATCGCTCGCAGCTTGGTAGAATGGTACGAAAAAGAAGTGGTCTCCAGAATGTCGCAGCGCCGACGGTTGGTCCGATTAAAATGTAAGACATCGGCGGTAGCCAGGGAATTCCAAGATGAGTTTCAAATTGAGTTCAACTGTAGTATTGTCATGTTTACGTTTGCACCGTGTCATGAGTGCCCTATTGGTTATCGGTGTCGTGAGTGCTTGTTCCGTCAGCTGCAAGGCTCAATCAGAAGTTGACGGGGAAGCTGCCGCATTAAGAGCCGATACCAAAAAGTTCTTTGATGAGCGGGTGGCGCCGTTTATCAAGACGTATTGCTTGGACTGCCACTCGAACAAACGTCCCACCGAAGCTGGCGTTAACTTTTCACCGGCGCTCAAGGAGCCTGCGCATGCGGCTTTCAGCCAGCAGTGGAAGAATGCAAGCGCGCGAGTCAAAGCGCATGACATGCCGCCAGATTATGCAGACCACCAACCCACCGAACCCGATCGGCAAATGTTCGTCGACTGGCTGGCCAAGATCAAGTATCTCAGCCCGCAGGATCCAGGCCACTTCATAATTCGTCGCTTGACTAAGACGGAATACGGTAACACTCTGCATGATCTATTGGGCGTCAAGCCGACAATTGTCGATGAGCTGCCCGATGAAGTCAGCGGCGCTGGGTATCTCAATTCGCTGTCACCCCTTCAGCTCGAACACTATCTCACAATCGCTGACAAAGCCTTAGAACAGATTCTACCGCTAAATGATGTCCCATCGTCTGAAACACTTTCCACTGAAACATACTTGCGACTGTTTGGTGAACCACCGTCGCCTGAGTCAAACAGTCGAGAGTCGGCACGAAAAGTTGCACAGTCACTGGCGCGTAAGGCTTATCGTCGACCGCCGTCGGAAGCGGAAATCGATGTCCTGTTGGCGGTGTTCGACTTGGGAGTCCAGAACGATCTCGACTATCCACGGGCGCTGCGTTTAATGCTCAAAGCGATTCTGGTTTCTCCGCAGTTCTTATTTATAACTCCGGCGGCAGAGGTCGCGTCTGAAGCTGAGATTGTGCCACTTGATGACTATCAACTCGCCTCGCGTTTGTCCTATTTCCTGTGGGGCAGCATGCCCGACGCTGAACTGATAAGGCTAGCTGATAATGGCACACTGCATGAGCCAGCGATTCTCAAGACACAGGTTAAACGCTTGTTGGACGATTCACGTTCGCACGCTCTGTTTGATGGGTTTGGGGCACAGTGGCTGGGGCTTGGGGATTTCGAAGACAAGGTCTTCGACACGTCCAAATTTCCACAATTGAACCGCGAGCTGCGAGCAGCCATGATGGAGGAGGCTCGCCTCTTTTTCGATAGTATCGTTCGCGAAAATCGGCATGTCGCCAGCTTTATCGATGGCGATTATACGTTTCTCAATGAATCCCTGGCCTCAATCTACGGCTTGGAAGAAACAGTTACCGGTCCAGAGATGCGGCGAGTGCAATTAACGAATGACAATCGAGGCGGGATTTTGGGAATGCCAGTCGTTCTGGCGGCGACTTCCTTCCCTGACCGCACGAGCGCCGTCAAGCGTGGTGTCTGGGTGCTTGAACAAGTGCTCGGCGAACATGTGCCACCCGCCCCACCTGACGTACCAGCACTGGATAAACAAGACCCGCAGACGGCGGCGCGATTGACCCTGCGCGAGCGCACTGAACTGCACCGCACTAATCCTGTGTGTGCAAATTGCCATAAGCTGCTCGATCCGATCGGATTTGGTCTTGAGAACTTCGATGCGATCGGGCGCTGGCGTGAACTGGACGATAACGGTCAGGCGATTGACGCAACCGGCCAACTGCCCGGTGATAGAAGTTTTTCAGGCCCCGCAGACTTGAAGCTCATGATCGCTGGCCGAGTAGACAAGCTATCGCGCAATTTGGTGGAGAAACTACTAGCCTATGCCCTTGGACGCAAGCTGGAAGGCTATGATGAAATCGTGGTCGATAACTTGATGAAAGACATTGCCAGTGACGGATATCGCATGCAGACGCTCGTCACCGCAGTCGTCACCAGCTATCCCTTCACTCATCGTCGAATCCCTGAAGAACTGGACGTACCATGAACAAAAGCAGACTCATTGATCGTCGCACCTGCCTGAGAGGAGCCGGGGTAGCACTGGCCTTGCCTTTTTTCGATGCCCTGGGTTGGGGACAAACAGTCGAGGGGAACCAGACCAAACCACCTGTCCGCTTGGGATTCATGTACATGCCCCATGGCGTGATCATGGATCAATTCTGGCCAGCCAATGCGGATAGTTTTCTATCGTCGCCGTCCCCAGCATTAGAATCGCTGCGCCCCATCCTCGACCAATGCCTGATGATGAAAGGAATCTCCGGAGTGCCAATTGGTCCCTTCAGTGGCGCACCCCATGCGCTCGAGCTTTCAACCTGGCTCACAGCGACTTTACCCGACGCCGACAAACGGAATGAGATCCATATCGCGATATCTGCAGATCAGATTGCCGCCAATCACGTCGGCGCCTTCACCACGCTACCGTCTTTAGAACTGGCCACGATGCCCCAAACGTGGAAGGAGAATCAGGCCGGGCTGAACGAGGCGTATTACTCGCACTGTAGCTTCCGCTCTCCGACCCAAGCCGTACCTGCCGAGACCAATCCGCGCAACGTGCTCAATCGCCTGTTCAACCAGCAGGAGCCAGGTGCCAGTCGGAATTCTAGTGGGAGTAGCAGCCAAGCGACTCGCATGGATGCTCTAGATCGAAGTATGTTGGACATCGTTCTAAGTGGTGCCAGGGATCTACGTCGAACATTACCCAGCACCGACCAGCGAAAACTGGACGAGTACCTGGACAGTGTTCGCTCAGTGGAACGACGCATTGCCGCCATCGAATTGCGTCAGAAAGAAGCCGCCTTAGAGAAAGCTGGTGTCAGTTCGAGCAAACGCTGGGACTCCGATTCTCCACCGATCGAGATCAAGATTCCCGAAGGAGACAAACGGAGCGAGTTCATGCAGATCATGTGTGATCTCAATGTACTGGCCTTTCAGTCCGACACCACCCGAGTCAGCACCTACATCGGCTCGACCCCCAACGGTGTGTCCTATCCGGAACTTGGGTTCACCGACCAGCATCACTCCACCACGCATAATCGAAATCAACCGGAGAAGATCGAGAAAACGGCTAAGATCACTGCCTTCAATATTGCGCAATTCGCTTACATGGTGAAGAAGATGCACAGCCTGCGCGAAGGGGAGGGGACGTTGCTCGACAACTGCATCATGATGTGGGGCTCCGGCCTGGAAGATGGCGACAATCACACTCGAGACAACCTTCCCTTCATTCTGGCGGGGCGAGGGGGTGGTTCGCTAAACACCGGTCGTTTCCTGACTGAGACTAGCGGAAATCAAGGAGACTTACTCTCCACATTGTTGACTTGCGCTGGCATACCCCTGGATCGTCCCGTTGGGAACGCAACCAAACAACTCGCGGAGATAACGCGGAACGGCTGAGTGAAGCGTTAGCCGCTCCCTGGGATTATTCTGCTTCCATCATTCTGCCAACACCACGGCGTCCCATGGCAGAATGATGGAGACAGAATGATTTGCGGTATAGGGCTAGGTAGCTGAAAATCCATGGCGTTTCCGGTAAGTTCAACCATGCTTCATCTTTTTGACGTGGTTAGCAGGTTCATAGGGATGGCCTGACTGCGATAGCATCTCTTACTATCTTTTTGCCGCACATCTTTTTGTCGGCGCGTTTTTTGTCTTGGCCAGTTCCGTGTTGACTCCCTGCCGTCTGGCGACAGCAGCTACGACTAAGACACGACAGTTGCTAGTCGGTCGATGCCTGCCATTTTTTTGCCGCATATTTTTTTGTCAGTTGCGTCTTTATCTTGGCACTCACTTGGCGGAAAGAAGTCGACAGCCACTCTCTCCAGCCTGACGCATTTTTCGACAAAAAGATGTGCGGCAAAAAGATGAAGCACTCGTGAGTAAGTCCAAAATCTATTGACTTCGGCTGCGATGGGTCTGCTAATGCGGCGAGCCCACGGTGATCGGCTTAGTCGATAACTGCCAACGAAATCCCTGCGATGCAAAGATGTCTTGGCTGTCGGTCGAACAGATAGCGGCGAATAACCGGCTCGCGGTTTCGGGATACTTGGAATCGGTGGCCACGCCCCACGGCTGTGTCGCCGTTGAGCAAGCGATGCCTTGAATTTGAACAGCATCCAACACATCGGACGCACCGGCCGCGTTGCTCAGATAAGCCACGGCGGCGTCGAGAGAACCAGTCCGGAGTTGATTGACCAACATGTCTCCAGTTGGCGTTTGAACTGTCACGTTGGCCATAATCTCTTGTTGGATCCCACCCTCCTTAAATGTGTTCTGCGTGATCCAGCCCATCGCGCACTGTTTTTCGTGCCCAATACCGACTCGCAGCCCATCGCGGGTGAGGTCCTTTAACGAGCCGATTTTGTGGGGGTTTCCCTTCTGCACTAAAATAACCAATTCATTTTGCGAAACTGCAATGGGTTGCGGAAAGAGATCAACCACTTGATTCATAAACTCATTGTCGCAGGCGAAGTAAGCGTCAGGATGTTGACCCGATTGCATTTGGGCAACCAAGATACCGCAGCCGTTGTAATTACGCGACACGCGCACCCCTTCACGTTTCTCGAACTTCTGAATCGTTTCCTCGATAGCAGGCCGCAGCATGGAACCGGCGAAGATGGTTAGCTCCGGAGAGTCGGCCCAGCGATCACCACGCGCGACCTGAAAGCCAAACTTCTCGTACTTCGCTAAGCCACGATCACTGGCCGTTAGATAGCGGGCGAAATGCAAAGCGGCGACCGGTTGCTCGGAGCAATCCAGCACCCCAATCGAAACTTGAGAATTTGCCTCCGACAACTCAGGGATAGAAAAATACTCCAAGTCTGGATAGGTGGCCAGCACCGCATCGTAGACGATACCTGCATCTGCCGCCCCCACGATCAGATCGTTGGCAACGTCGGTGACTGTGGTGCGATAGCCTTCGGTCGCCGCGTCGAGTTGCTGCCACAGATTTTTGGCGGTGAGTACATCGCGTGTGATTTTTCCGATGGCTGCCGCATCGGCGCTGGCTTGTACTACACGCACCTCGTCGAGCAACAGATCATCGAAGGTCTTTAGTCGTTTTGGGTTTCCCTTGCGAACCGCCACTACGGCTTGCATCCGCGCGATCGGCAAGACTTCAGCCACTAAACCTTTGTCCCGCGCCGTGTTGAGAAAGCTATCGTCGGCGGGCAAGTACAGATCACCGGTGCGGCTGACCTCCAGTGAGGAGAGCAGCGTTTGCGACGGGCCAAACTGCATTTGAACCTTGCGTCCAGTTTCCGCCTCGTAGGCCTGGCGGATCTCTTCCACCACCGCTCGATTGCTGGCTGCACAGTAGACCACCAGCGGCGCGGATTTATCACCGCTTGCAATTCCACTACCAGTGGTAACTGCCTGCGGTCCTTTCATCAGAAAGAGCATGAGGACCAGCAAGGCGACAGAGCCGATCAGAAAGGCTATGATTTTGGACATATCAGTTTCTTTAAAAATGGCTCAAGTTCGAACATATCGGGAGGATTTAACGGGTGCATCACGATTATACCAGAATTGGACGCCGAGTTTTCGTACGGAACGGAACGTTGGTTTTAAGCGCCATAGCCGCACGCCCCACTCGATTGTTCGGCGACGAGAACGCTGAGCAATTGCGCTTCGGCTTGGTTACCGACTTGCATTATGCGGACAAGCCATCCTCTGGCACGCGTCACTATCGGCAGACGCTTGGCAAGCTCCAAGAAGCCGCGAAACAGTTTGAGCTTGACCAGCCGAACTTCTTGGTCGAACTCGGGGACTTGATTGACGCCGCCGATTCGGTGGAGACCGAACTGACCTATCTAGCGACGATCAATCGCGAGTTTACCGCTATTGGCAATGATCGAATCTACGTCTTGGGAAATCACTGTGTTGACACACTCAAGAAGCAGGAGTTCTTAGAGGCTGTCGGCCAGGAGAAATCTTACTTTGCGTTTGACCGCGACGGAGTGCATTGCATCGTGCTTGACGGTTGCTTTCGCAGTGATGGTGAGCCCTACCAGCGAAAGAATTTTAAGTGGGACGACGCCAACATACCCGCTGTGGAACTGGAGTGGCTACGAGACAACTTGGCTGCCACCACTAAACCGACAATCATCTTTGCTCATCAAAGACTGGACGTAACTAAGAGCCATTCCGTCAAGAACCACGCGGAGGTTCGTCATGTGCTGGAGGCATCAGGCAAGGTCTTAGCCGTATTCCAAGGACACAGTCACAGCAATGACTTGCAGGAGCTGAATGGAATTCACTACTGCACCTTTGTTGCCATGGTCGAAGGTGCGGAGGCGGCAAGCAACGGTTATTCGCTTGTCTGCGTTCAAGCCGACGGCACGATTCAGGTAACAGGCTTTCGCCGACAACAAAGTCATCGCTGGCCCCCTCACTGAGCGGAATGGGCGCTAGCCCACCGGTTTTGCACTGCAAAGTCGAACTGAGTGCACGGGTGGGCTTGCGGCCAATCCTCTCACAGGACCTTAACTCTTGCTGCATTTGTGAATTCGTGCTCATTGGCGTGATTTGCGGGCAAAAATAATAACCGGCCACGTATAACGCGAACAGAACGAATAGGACTATTACGTGACAAAAACTGGACGGGAACACTTGTCTTGAACGCTCGTTTGCTCGACAATATAAGAGTTAAGCCCTGGTTGATCGAGCGCCCTTGCGAGGGAGGCTAGGTCACTGGCTATATTGGGGGCGAATTGGATTCGACCGGGTAGTCAGAAGTGGGAGTGGCGTGCCGTGGTTGGTCAGTTGGCCACGTAAAAAGCTGACTAAAAATTTAGTTGCAGATGCAAATCTAGCAATGGCAGCCTAAATAAGGTTGTCCTGACTGAGGGGGTCCGCCGGAGACGCCCGACTGTCAGTTGCAATTCCGGATC
>JBGSJT010000125.1:0-26690 GCA_041741715.1 Pirellulaceae bacterium
CTGGTTGGGTGCAAATTTGACCGGCTATCAAGCGGTCATTATCCATGGTCTGTGGCAGTATCACGGCTTCGCCGTGACTAGGGCGATTCGGGAGCTAAGAAAACAGACCGTAGGTAGAATTCCGCGTGTTTTCGTTATGCCGCATGGGATGCTCGATCCTTGGTTTCAATCCGAGCCCTCCCGCCGAATCAAGGCTTGGAGAAACTGGCTCGTATGGCAAGCTATCGAGCACCGTACCATTTCGCAAGCGGATGGTCTGCTGTTCACTTGTCAGGCCGAGTTGGAACTTGCACGACAGCCTTTTCGACCTTACCATCCAGCCCGCGAGACAAGCGTTGGATTGGGTATCGATGAGCCTCCGGCGAGGAAGCCGTCTATGCACACAGCGTTTCAGGCTGCATGTCCGGGGCTTCGCGACCGCAAGTATTTGCTGTTCTTAAGCCGTATTCATCCCAAGAAAGGCGCTGACATACTTCTAAGTGCATACGCGAAAGTCACCAATGAACATTCGATGGGCGCACCACCACCCGCACTTGTCGTCGCAGGTCCGCTCAACTCCACATTCGCGAATGAAATTCAACGTCTGGCTGTGGCTTTGGGTTGCGCAGTTACGCCCAAACAGCAGTGTTCGTCAATGAGGCCCGCTGTGTTCTTCCCGGGAATGCTTAGCGGCGATGCTAAGTGGGGCGCATTCTACAATTGCGATGCATTTGTACTTCCCAGTCACCAAGAGAATTTTGGAATCGCTGTTGTTGAGGCACTCGCCTGTGGTAAGCCTGTATTGATTTCGGATCAAGTGAATATTTTTGGTGAAATCAAACGTTCAAATGCTGGGTTGGTAGCCGCTGATACATTGGCGGGGACTTGCGAATTGATTGGTAGTTGGCTGGAGAAAACGGACGGCCAGAAGAGTCAAATGTCACGCAATGCGGTCACTTGCTTTAAGAGACATTTTCGGGCTGAGTCGGTCGCCGGGGAGTTATTAGCGACGGTGTCCGAAGGTCTGGAACTATCAACACAAGACAATTTGAGCAGTACGCAACGCCTACCCATTCGTTTGCCAATCGGGTCGCACGAGCAGTATGGCAAGTTGCGTGGAGTCTCTTGTTCCGACCATCGCCTAGAGTCTTTTTTCGTTGGCGGCGATTAATTCTGATTGCATTTGGAGCCAAAGTTGGATTGGGTACTAGGATCTATCCGCGGGCCACTATCTGGGCTCCATTGAACCTGGATTGCGGCCGTGTCGTAGCGATTGCCGACGGAGCCAATATCTATAACACGAGTCTCGTGGTACTAGAAGATCTAGCAATCGTTTCACAAGATGCTTATGTCTGCTGCGGCAGCCACGATTTTACGAGTTTGGCCTTTGACTTCATTAGCCGACCAATTGTGATTGAAAGAGAAGCCTGGATTGCGGCTCGAGACATATTGTTACCTGGAGTAACTATTGGTCGAGGTGCCGTTGTGGGCGCTGGGAGCGTAGTTCGTAATGACGTTCCCGCATGGACCGTGTATGCTGGCAATCCCGCCGTGGAGATAAAAAAGTATGACCGCCGCTAGAACAGACGCAGAACAATCCCTGGAAACAAAAGAATTTGAATGGCTACGCGAAGGCTTGTCGGATGTTCACCGGTTTGTATTGCCCGTGTTGCGGGATGTGATGATAGACGGGGACTATGATTCAATTCTGGACTTAGGTTGCGGAAATGGAGCTCTAACCCACGAATTGACAAAACACTGTGGTAACTGTACCGGCACCGACATGTCGACATCGGGCATCGAAATAGCAACGCGAAGCTACCCTGCTGCCGAGTTTTGTGTATCCAATATCGAAGAGCCTTTGCCCCCCAGACTATTTGATCGCTTCGATGCTGTAATCGCAGTGGAAGTCATCGAGCATTTGTTGCTACCAAGACAACTTTTTGCGAGGGCAAAAGAGGCGCTCAAACACGATGGCGAATTGATTCTATCCGCCCCATATCACGGCTACTTTAAGAATCTTGCTCTGGCTCTATCAGGAAAATTTGACTCTCATTGGCATCCTTTGCGTGACTACGGACATGTGAAGTTCTTTTCTCTGAAGACGCTTACTTCCCTCTTCGAAGAGCAGGGCTTCGAATTGAAGGGAGTGTGGCGAGTCGGTCGTGTACGTGCATTGGCAAGATCGATGATTGTGCGCGGAAAACGCATCGGCTGATGCGGCGCTAAAAAATTGGTTTCTTAACTCTCAACTTTGGCCATTTTTCTAACGGGTGCCATTCGTGAATAACTCGCTAACGGTCATAATCCTTACTTACAACGAGGCGCAGCATCTTCGCCGCGCGCTGGAATCGGTCCGGTCTATTGCTTCGCAAGTATTCGTAATTGATTCGTTTTCGACAGATAACACCGTCGAAATCGCCACTAGTTTTGGTGCGGTAGTGTTACAAAATAGGTTCGTGAACCAAGCCGTACAATTCCAGTGGGCACTCGACAATACTCCAATTACATCTGAGTGGGTCATGCGACTCGATGCTGATGAGGTTATTGAATCCGACCTGCAACTGGAAATCTGCACTAAGCTTGCGGATCTACCTAGTAGCGTGGCCGGAATCAATTTGAAACGCAAGCACATTTTCATGGAACGTTGGGTGCGCCATGGCGGTCGGTACCCGTTGGTCTTGCTCCGCATCTGGCGGCGAGGACAAGCTAGAATTGAAAACCGTTGGATGGATGAGCACATGGTCCTACTGAGTGGTGGCACTACTACGTTCAGTGGAGGCTTTGCAGATCACAATTTGAATGACCTGACGTTCTTTACCAATAAACACAATTCGTATGCGACGCGTGAGGCGATAGATGTACTAAACCAACGCTTAAATCTTTTTGCCGGTGATGCTGGAGTTACCACCCAGAATGCTTCATCACAGGCATCAGTAAAGCGGATGCTAAAGGAACGGTTTTATAACCGCCTCCCTTTTTTCGTGAGTTCAACAGGCTACTTTCTACATCGCTACCTGTTCCAGCTCGGTTTTCTCGATGGACGCAGCGGTTTGATATACCACTTTCTTCAAGGCTATTGGTATCGCTTTCTGGTCGGTGCCAGAATTTTAGAACTGGAACGAGCCATAGCTCATCTGGATGGGAAAGAGGAGATTTGCGCGGAACTCTCTCGATTAACGGGACATGACCTAGCCGGGACTCGAGAACCTTGATGCGGGTTTCCCTTTTTTCTACCTCAGACAGAGACAGTAAGTCTTAGCTCTTTTAATTGTCCTATCGCGTAGCCCGGGGCTGGAGTAATTACTAAGCGTTTTTAGATTCTATCGCGCCAAGTCAGCTGCTCCAAGCTGAAGGTTTTGGTGCACGGGCTGAATTATGCGCCCGAGGAAATCGGAATTGGTAAGTATTCCGGCGAGTTGGTGACGTTCCTGTGTGAGCGAGGACATGATGTGGTGGTGGTGACTGCGCCACCATACTATCCCGAGTGGAAGGTTAAAACCGGCTTCAAGAGTTGGCGCTACACTCGCGATTCGGCTGACGGTACGCAGAGTGAGCAGCCGTTTGGGACTTCAGTCCGAAAACGTCCCGCGGATTCGCTTGACAAACTGCCGAACGGAGGACTTGAGGTTTTACGGTGTCCTATCTGGGTGCCGCGTAGATTGAATGGAATGAAGCGAATTGTCCATTTGGCTTCGTTCGGGCTGTCGAGCATGCCAATCGTGCTGTGGAAGGCATTCCGAAGGAGACCAGATGTTATTTTTGTGGTTGAACCGACGGCATTCTGTCTTCCGACAGCGTGGCTCGCTTCGCGCCTGGTCGGATGTAAGACTTGGCTTCATGTTCAAGACTTTGAGATTGATGCGGCTTTCGAACTTGGGATCCTTAAGCAACCGTTGCTGAAGCGAGCGATACAGTGGTGCGAGGCACTCTGGATGCGTCGCTTCGACCGCGTCTCTAGTATTTCACCCAACATGCTGGCAAGGCTCAGGAAGAAAAAGGTGTTCAATGAGCGCATCCGGCTTTTTCCCAATTGGGTTGATTGTCAATTGATGCGACCGCTAGACAGCCTGCCCAATACTCAACAAGCCGTCACCTCCACGGCTATGCCCGCCTGCACTGATTCGAATTCCCGGCGACGAAATAAAAAGACTCGCACCTTTTCAAGGATTGACCCACCGCCGGTCCGCGAAGGGCGGCGAGTGCCGATACCACCACCCCACTTGCGCAAGCAGTTTGCAATTCCGGCGGATAAATGCGTGGCTTTGTATGCGGGAAACATTGGATGGAAGCAAGGGCTAGAAGTCGTCATCCAAGCAGCTGAGCTGGCTGAGACCTGCTCTGATATACATTTTGTCATCTGTGGGCAAGGTGCCGCCTATTCCAAGCTGGCCGAATTGACCTAAGGCAAGATGAACATTCAACTACTTCCCGTTCAGCCGCTGGAGAGATTCAATGAACTTATGAATACGGCGGACATTCATCTACTGCCGCAGAAAGGCGGTGCCGCTGATCTTGTTATGCCCTCAAAACTGACGGGTATGCTTGCAACCGGTCGGCCTGTGGTGGCGAGCGCGGAAGCCAACACACAGATAGTTCAAACCGTCAAGGGACATGGTCGAATAGTGGCTCCTGGGGACAGCCAAGCCTTCTTTGAAGCGATCATTGCGTTGGTTGACAATCCTCAGCAGCGCTCAGAATTTGGACTAGCAGCGCGAACGTACGCCGTGAAACATCTCAGCCAACATGTCATCCTTGATCTTTTTTTTGAAGAACTCGCGGAGCTTTGCAATGGCAAAAGTGACAATAGGCAATCGAACCACGGCCCAGAAATATCACCGACAAAGTAGACATGAAAATTGACGGCCCGTGGGCAGTGTTCAACTTTCGATGCATCGGAGGCGAAATGGATAGAAGATTACGAATCGGCCTGACGATTCTATGGACGTTGCTGTCGGGCGCTGCCGCCGCATATGCTTTGCTGAAAGCATCACCCACGTCACAGGACTTTATGTTCTTGCCCGACCAGTGGGCAGAGTGGCTGGAGCAAAACTATGACGTAAGAACCCTACTGATGAGTTTGGCCGTGCTGTTGCCCGGTGCCGTGTTGCTTGGCAAGCGAGCATTTCGCACGCAGCGGTGGATTTACGTGACGTTGGTAACCGGGGTATTACTGGCACTGGAGCTTACACAACTCTGGCTTCCGACACGTGGCTTCGGTTTACCCGACCTGCTGTATACCTTCGTCGGCGGCATACTGGCCGAAGCCACAGGCCAGTCAGCCCAAACAATTGACGAAAATTTTTGAATTTCTGCGGCCCGTCTTCTATCGCGACCGCTGTGGTGAAGCTCCCCGAACAGTAACTCACTTTAAAACGTGGCGTCTATTCTATCACTCTGCGGCGACGCAACGTCAGTCCTAGGAGCATCGCTGCTGCAGCCAGCGAGCTCGAGGGATCAGGAACGGCAGTTAGAAATCCGCGAATCTCTCCACCACCAAACGTCGATGTGTGAATGTTGAGGTAAGCGCGTCCCTGGGAGGCTTGGGTCAGCAGAGCAGTGAAGGCGGGGGCCGGTGCGCCACCATTGGCAGTAATGTAAGCCGCATTAAAACTGGCGGCTTGGGTCATATCGAACGTCTGATCAAACGTTCCACTGGTAACCCCCAGAGGAAAACCCGAAAAGGTCGGCGTCTGCGTGGCTACACCTGTCGCACCTGAAAAAACACCTCCAGTTGCGGAGGAATGTATGTGCGCGGCAGACGTAGTGCCGGTCAAGCCACTGAAACTCGCTTGAACTCGCATGGTTCTGGCCACGTCGTCAAAGGTGACCGTACCAGTCCCCACTCCTGGGGAATTGTTGGGAGTATCTTCGTTGGGACCGCTTAATGCTGCTGCGAAGAAAACGATCGCCCCCTGCGAAGGAGCCACGAATAGACAAACGATAGCGCACGACATCAAAAAACGTTGAAGGGACATGGGATTGCCTCTGTCTGGGGGGTAAATCTAGTAAAAATCATGCATTTCGAACACCATCGGCCACCAATTTAATGCAGCACAATGAGTAGGAATACTAAGGCTTACGAGACTCGACCGCGCCCGGATGCAGTCCCGTAAAATTTTTATCAATTTTCGACGCAATCCAACTACGACGCAATCCAAGACTCCTGTCGCGACTTAATCGTAGCTGCGGTCGCCAGACCGCAGGGGGTCTACTACAACAGTTATTCTCCGCACGATGTTTAGCTGCGGCTGGACTGGTTCTCCAAGTCGCGACGTTGCAATAACTGCGCGGTAACACTGATGGCGATTTCAATAGGTGTGTTGTTCCCAATCGGCAATCCCATCGGACAATGAAACGACTCGATCTTTTCAACGGCAATCCCCTGAGCCTTCAAATCACGTCGCAACACGCTGGCCTTCTGCGGGCTGCCGATCACCCCCACATAGGGTGCATCGCGATGGGATAGTATCTCAGCCAATACCGGCAAGTCGGTTGCATGTCCCTTGCTCATCAACACGAAATAGGCCTCCTCGGGCTGCGCGGTCACATGCTCACAGGGGTTCTTAGCACAAATCTTTTTCAGTTTGAGATCTTCGGGTAATTTCGCCAGCCACTCTTCCCGCGTATCGATGCAAGTGACGTGACAGTCCAATTGCACCAACAGTCGCACCAGGGCTTGAGCCACGTGCCCGGCTCCGAACACAACAATGGGCCAAGCCGTGGTGGCGTGCACATCGAAAAACAGTTTGACTTCACCCCCACAAGTCATGCCGATATCGGTTTGCAGATTCCAAGTCACCAATTCGGAATTTTGTTGGCCGATGCGCAACAATTGCTGCGCGTGCTCGATGGCGGCGGCTTCGACTTTGCCCCCCCCACCGTCCCACCTTCAATGCCCCCCAGTGTCACAATTGCCTTGGCACCCACAATCTGCGGGGCGCTGCCGCGAATATCGACCAACGTAATGGTTGCAAAAGTTTCTCCGCGATCCAACAACTGTTGCACCAAGCGATGATGGTCTACGATATTGTGAGTCATCGCTCGGTACCACTGGGGATCGAAAATCTTGGAAAAACAATTCAACCCATGTTACGCGATCGTACCTGCTGCAGGTAGCAGTCGCCGCATGGGCCAGCCAAAATTACTCCTCCCCTGGCCGGACGCTTCTCGATCCACAGCGGCTCACTCACTAGAGGCATCCGCGCCATTCACTATCATAGATCGGGTGCTCGCGGCTTGGACTGCCAGCCGAGTGACGGAAGTCGTCGTAGTGGTTCGTGGGGACGATGACGACTTGCGCGCTGCCTGTCAACGTTGGCCTGTCACGGTCGTCCAAACCACTATCGAAACGTCCGATATGAAGGGCTCTGTGTGCGTTGGCCTGCGGCATTTGGCCTTGCGCAATGATCCAGGTCCAGATGCGAGCTGTTTTATCGCCCCCGCCGATCTGCCTGGTCTGTCATCTCAAGTCATTGATCGGCTCATCGACGCGCGCGGCACCGGACGAATCGTAGTGCGTCCCCGTTTTGGTGAGACGTTGGAATGCTCATGCACTGGGCATCCAGCTCTGCTACCTTGGGAATTGACAGTTGACGTTTTTACGCTCGCGCCCCATGAAGGGATCGATGCCTTGATAAAGCGGCATCCTGAAGAATTTGTGCTTTGTCCTACCGACTGGGCCGTCACCGATATTGATACTCCCGACGAGTATATTGCGGCATTGAAATCGGCCAGTCGTTAGTTGGCCTGTGCCACTCTGAGTTGGAGTCCCCGCGTAAGCCAATCCCGATTCTTCATATTTTTGCCGCACATTTTTTTGTCGGATGATACCCTGCGATTCACTGTTGACGAGCCCGGATGCAGGGCCGACAAAAGGATGTGCGGCAAAAAGATGAAACACTCAGATATTGATACCGATGAGATCCTACCGTTTATCCCTAAACAATTCCTCGCAAAATCACGCTATAATGCGCACTATGACAAAACTCAGTATTGAGATGTGAGGCCAGCCACAGGAATGAAGTCATGACCAAAATCAAAGTCAACGGACAGATTCACGAACTTACCGACGTTCCCGACGACACGCCCCTGTTGTGGGTGCTCCGCGATAACCTGGGGCTAACCGGTACCAAGTACGGTTGCGGTGTCTCCGAATGTGGTGCCTGCACGGTCCACCTGGACGGCAAAGCCATTCAGTCGTGTGTGACCGAACTGAGCGAAGTGGGGGATAGCGAAGTTACCACCATCGAAGGACTCTCCACCGACGGTTCCCATCCGGTGCAGAAAGCATGGAAGGAGCATAATGTTCCGCAGTGCGGCTACTGCCAAGTAGGCCAGATGATGATGGCCGCCGCCATGCTCAAATCGAACAACAGTCCGTCCGATGAAGACATCGATACTGAAATGTGGAATATCTGCCGTTGCGGAACCTACCCACGAATTCGCGCCGCAATCAAGGCAGCCGCCAAGGAGTTGAGCCAATGAGTACCGCCATTACGCAAGTCACCCGCCGGAATTTTCTAGCAGCACTCTCCGCCTCGTCGCTAGTCTTAATGGGCAAAGTTGGCGTGGGGCAGGAAGCTGGTTTGGTGGATCCAAGCAAGCGCGGGGTCGACGACTTTGCTCCCGATTTCTTCGTGGCGATCGCTCCCGACGGCATGGTGACAGTGCTCACCCATCGCTCGGAAATGGGGACCGGAATTCGCACTAGCCTGCCGCGTATTGTGGCAGATGAGTTGGAGGCTGATTGGGACCGAGTGCTGATCCAGCAGGCCGTCGGGGACAAACGCTTGGGAGATCAGAATACAGACGGCTCCAATAGCATTCGCTTCTTCTTCAAACGCATGCGTGTGGCTGGTGCCACGGCGCGAACCATGCTGGAGCGGGCTGCTGCGAAGAAGTGGGGCGTCGACGTAAGCCAATGCTACGCTCAAAACCATACGATCAAGCACCGAGGGAGCGACCGTTCGTTCGGCTTTGGTGAATTGGTCGCCGACGCAAAACAGCTTGACATCCCCGCCGAAGCGGAACTCAAACTGAAGCCGCGCGGACAATGGCGCTATATCGGTCGCGATGTGCCGATCACCGATCTGGACGACATCCTGACTGGCAAGGCGATCTTCGGCATCGATGCGCGGATGGACAATCAGCTCTTCGCCGTAATCGCACGTCCTCCCGTGGTTGGTGGCCGGGTCGTTTCGTTCGACGCCACGCGGGCCAAGCAGACGCCAGGCGTTGTTGAGGTGCTCGAACTCCCTGCGTTCAAGGATGCGCCGAACTTTCAGCCACTCGGTGGCGTTGCAGTTTTAGCTAGTAGTACCTGGGCTGCATGGCAAGGTCGCGATGCGCTGGAGATCAAGTGGGATCTCGGTCCCAATGCGACTTATAATACTCAGCAGTTCGCTCAGCAGTTGGCCGAAACAGCTCGTCAACCTGGACAAGTCCTGCGCGAAACAGGCGCGGCGTTGGCCACGATTGACAAGTCACAGAAGGTAATCCGCGGCGACTACTCAGTCCCTCACTTGTCGCACGCACCGATGGAGACCACTTGCGCCGTGGCGGATGTGAAGGCCGACGCATCGGGGAAAGTGGTCTCGTGTCACGTACTGACCGCGACTCAGAATCCACAAGCGGTGCAGCAAGCGGTTGGTCCCGCGATGGAAATGGCACCTGAAGATGTGTTGGTCAACGTGACATTGCTCGGATCGGGTTTTGGTCGCAAGAGCAAACCCGATTATTGTGTCGAAGCGGCGATGCTCAGTCGCCAGATGAAACGCCCCGTGCATGTTACCTGGACTCGCGAAGATGATTTGCAGCATGATTATTACCATGCCATATCCGCCATCCATTGCGAAGCGGCCGTCGACGGGCAAGGGAAGCCAACGGCGTGGTTGCAGCGGGCCGTCTATCCCACGATCGGTTCAACCTTCAGCCAAGGAGCAGACACACCAGCGGCATGGGAAGCGGAGATGGGGCACACCGACCTCCCCTACGACGTTCCCAACATTCGACTGGAAGTGGGCCAAGCCAAGTCGCACGTGCGGATCGGTTGGTTGCGATCGGTCTGTCACATCCAACAGAATTTCGCGGTCAGTTCGTTTGTCGACGAACTCGCTCTAGCCGCCAGTCGCGATCCGCTGGAGTACCTGTTGGATTTACTCGGCCCCGATCGTCAACTCGATTTAAAGGCCGCCGGGCTGGGGAATCGCGGTGCCAGTGAAGAAGAGTATCCCTTTGACATTGCCCGACTAAAAAATGTCTTGCGCCGTGCAGCCGAGCAAGCCGATTGGAAACGCGCGAAAGGGTTGCCCAGGGGGCGTGGACTCGGAATCGCTTGTGCGCGATCCTTCTTGGGTTACACGGGACATGTGGTTGAAGTGGAAGTGACCAAAGAGGGCCAAGTCAGAATTCCCAAAGTCTGGGTCTCGTTGGACGCCGGTACCATCGTCAGTCCTGATCGCGTCCGCGCACAACTTGAAGGGGCAGCCATCATGGCCGCGACCCAAGCCCTGTACGGAAAGATCTCGTTTGAAAGCGGACAAGCCGTGGAGACAAATTACGACAGCTATAAGATGTGCACCATGAGTGATGCGCCACGCGAGATTTTTGTCGACGTGGTAGCTAGTACTGCTGCTCCGGCTGGCGTCGGTGAAACGGGCATCGCTTCCTTTGCGCCCGCATTGTGCAATGCGATTTTTGTCGCCACCGGAAAACGCATCCGTGACCTACCGATCGCCGATCACGATTTGAGTTGGTCGTAGGGCAGTGCTTGTTGGAGTACAGCCTTTAGGCGCATGAGCATGTCAAACGCTGAGAAGGCGGCTAAAGCCTGGACTCCAACGCAGAGCAGAATAGTTCAACTATGGCCGTTCGAAACCCCAACTGGCCGCCAGTGCGTCTGCGGCCAGTTCGATATCGCTGATCTCTCCCCAACCGCCATTGCGTAAGTAGGCGTGGGCCAGTTCATGGGCGATTACATAATCGGCAAATGCCAATGGCATCTCGTTCAGCTTGCGGCGCAATACGACACAACGGCTGACCATCCCCGTCGTAGTGGGGCAGGCCATGAAGAGTCTCCAACCTCTCCCTGGAATAAAATCTTCCAAGGTGATGCGAAACGAGTGATCCTCAATAAAATCAAGTTGCACAACTTCTGGCAGTGCGCGCAGCACCTCTACAATCCTCGACCGCAATTGTGGATAAGGCTCAAAGTGATCGAGCTGTTCAGTAAATCTCGCAATAATCATTCGCGTTTATTTGCGCAATTAGTGGGCAACATCTTTCTCAGAAACAACCTGATTCCACAGCATATCCTACTCTACTCTTGCTGTAGTGCGAACAGGACCACATTAATCCCGATGCGAGCTGCGTCTTCGCGAAGGTAGCCGCGACATTGCAGCGAATGTCGACTCTCCAGCGCACAACTGATGTCCAACGGAGAAAAGATGACGGCGATGTGATTGTCAACTTTGCCAACTTCCAACCGAGGTGCGATGCGGCGTTGGGCCGCCACAATGTTGTCTCCCGACAAGTCAGGGTCAATCACTCTGACTTGGCGAATGTCAAACCCAGAATAGTCGCGAGTCAACAATTCATGATTGTCTGGAAGGTTGGTCAGCGGCCCCTCAAGAATTAATGCCATCTCGCGACGGAAACTCTCGGCAAAGGCTTCGTCGGCGCAAATCGCATCGGCGAACAGGAATCCACCATGTTTGAAGTAGTCGCGGAGTGCGCCGCGCTGCAACTCATTTAGCCGCAATTCGCCCCGTCCGTGCATGAAGGCGACAAGATAATCTTCCAATTGCTCGGGCGTGATGTCGATCAACCGTCGCTGGCTGCTGAGCGAAAATGGATTCTCTTTGTCCATCCAGCTAATCAGATTCGGTATCGCTCGCGGCGCATCGTCTGCCCCTGCGTTGTGCTTGAGTTTCGGCAGTAGAAACACGCCACGATCGGTGGGCAATTTACTGCGTACCTCTTCCAGTACCGTCACCGTGTCGAGCTTTTGCTTGAGTTCGCGACCGGTGGCATACGACACGACGTTCAACCCAATCTTGGTCGAGACATCCACATCCTTTCGAACCGCTGCAGTGAATTCCGGCTTGAGGCCGTAGGGCTGATTCAATTGCCAACGGCAGGAGAGGCTGATCGGACAGTAGACTACCCCCAATCGACAACAGGTTTGTACGCCATACAGCCATGCATCATCGGGGAGATCTTGTGGAGCAACGCGGCTTTCAGCAAACCAGATCGGATGATCGGGAGAAAGCTTTTCTAGGGGCGTGTCCCACAGTTCAACCACGAGAGCTTGAAAGAACTCTTCGAAAGCACGACCCTCGCAGCCATTGCCATGGCAGGCTTCTGCAAAGATGAACCCACCCTGCTCCACATAGTCATGCAACAGAGTTTTGTGGGCAGTAGAGAGAACTGGAACCTGACTGCCACTGATGAACAGCACTGGTGATTCGAGCAAATCTTTCACAGTGGCTTTGTCGAGTTCAATGTTCTGCCATGACAAATCGCGCTTCCACGCCTGTTCCACGTAGGTGGTCAAATGTTGAATCGCGGCTGAGTGATGGTTCCAGTCGTCGTCACGACCAAATTGCAAACGGTTGATCACCGTCTGGCGTTTCCCCTTGGAGAGAAACAGTAGGCCAAAGGCGGTTTCGGTGAATTCATTTCCGTGATAGGCATTGCTCCCCACGATGCGACCGGTGACGGTTTGTTTTTGCAGATGCAAGAGTTGCATCGACCCTTGGCGATACCAGTCGGCACCACCGATAAAGCGTTGCCCCGTCATGCGACCCACCCGCTCCAACGCGTAAATATAATACATCATTTGCGCGTTGCTGTTGGGGTTCTTGCTAACAGCGAAATTGTCTCCCAGCCATTTCAGAGCGGCGTCAATTCGCTCTTGGCTGGTCTGCGGCGCACCGCAGCACTGAATGGAATCCAGGGCGACTGGTTCCAATCCATCTAACTGCGAACCGACGATGACGAGCGAAGCGATACCGGCGCAAGTCATACTGCCGGTCCCTTCCCCTTCGGAAGCGTAGGGGAAGCTGCCATCTTTGTTTTGCAATCCGTACCAATACTTTTGTGCGCGACCAAAGATGGTCCGCCATGTCTCGACTGGGAAATTAGCCACACCCGATCGCTGCGCCTCGTGCAGGGCCAGCAGCGCAAATTGACTGTTCGACGGATCGCCGCCACCCTCATTCTGTCCGTAGCTCCAACCACCATTCGGTAGTTGAGCTCGTGCTAACCACTCCGCATTGCGAAGGATTTGACCAGCGTATCTGTTCGGATTGGCCGCGCAAAAGACCATCGTCTGTAAAGATACGGTATAGGTCCGTTCCAATTCACGACGACTAAGGAACTGTAACGCCTTGGCGATTTCCGGCTTGTCGGGAGGTAGGCCACTGTTGAGAAGGGCCAACGTGACTAGGGCACTGACCCCATCGGGATACATGGCGTTGTATTCGGGCCAGCCACCATCCTTCAGTTGATTCGAAGTGAGAAAGCGAACCGCCAACTGAATCCCCTGTTCAACCTGCTGTGGGCTCAAGTCTTGAGCCACTACAGGCGGGTTAACGGTTAAAAACGCTAGAATCGTAACACAACATCCGATTCCAGCACGCAGTTGATTCATGGCGAGTCCCCGTGCGGCGGTTGGCCAGCGACAATACACTAAGTAGTACAGCCCAGCGTCCCTCACAATATCAGCTCGACGCGTTAGCGAGTGGGGTGCCTGACTGGCGGTAAATGACGTTCGACGGAACCGGCGACCCACTCGCTGGCGCTTCGAGCTGATATTACTGTTTATTTAGACACTTCTCGCTGATCGCCGGTAAGGCCGGACGTAAGTCACCCTCCCGCCGAAAGTTGCGTCTTTCTGACGCGACTTTCGGAAGGGAGGGTCGGAGCCCCAGCTACGGGGAGGGCAATCCCCGAGGGAGAGTTGGGGGGTACCGGCGATCAGCGAGAAGTGTCTTTACTTTGCAAAAATGGCAACGTCCAAATCTTAAGTATAACCACCGCAGCCCCTTTTGAATTTAAGCTCAGGAACATTCGCTCGTGTCGAATAAACCCAAAAATGTCGGAGACTTGTTGCGCGAATTCCGTGAGCACCGCGACACCATGCGTCTGGAGTTGGCCAAGGTCATCATCGGTCAAGAGGAGGTGATCGAACAATTGCTAGCGGCCATTTTCACTCGTGGACATTGCCTATTGGAAGGAGTTCCCGGGTTGGCCAAGACCTTGATGGTCAGTTCGTTAGCGCGGATTGTCGATGTCTCCTTCAATCGCATTCAATTCACCCCTGACCTAATGCCATCGGATATCACCGGAACCAACGTACTGGATGAAGACGAGCACGGCAAACACCAGTTTCGATTTGTTGAGGGACCGATCTTCACGAATATCTTGTTGGCCGACGAAATCAACCGCACCCCTCCCAAAACTCAAGCCGCGTTGTTGCAGGCGATGCAGGAGCGTCAAGTTTCGGTGGGGCGAACGACTTATGATCTCCCCGATCCGTTCTTCACGATTGCCACGCAGAATCCGATCGAGCAGGAAGGGACCTACCCACTCCCTGAAGCTCAACTCGACCGCTTCATGTTCAATATCATCGTGGGTTATCCCACCGCCGATGAAGAGGAACGCATTCTGCTCGCGACCACGCGCAATGAGAAGCCCGAAGTCAACAAGATACTTTCCGCGCGAGCTATCGTGAATATTCAAAAGTTAGTTCAGAGCGTGGCGGTCAGTCCCTTTGTCGTCAAATATGTTGCCCATCTGGTGCGTGCGACTCGGCCTGCCGACGAACGCGCACCACAGTTCATCAAGGACTTGGTCGATTGGGGTGCCGGTCCACGCGCTGGTCAGTTCTTAATCAATGGTGGCAAGGCCATGGCCGCCATGGATGGAAGATTCAGTATCGCCATCGAAGATATTCGTCGCATTGCGATTCCGGTTTTGCGTCACCGTGTCAGCACTAATTTCCAGGCGCAGGCTGAGGGGATGACCAGCGAGAAGATTGTCGAACGACTGTTGAAGGAGATCCCCGAACCCGATGTCCCCAAGTTCGGTGGCGGCGGCCCACCGCCAACTCCTCCTCCACCTCCTGTACAACCGAAGTAAACCAGCATGGTTGCCGTCGAACAATATCTAAAACCAGAACTGGCCGCGCAGATCAAACGCCTCGATCTGCGCGCGAAGATGGTGATCCGCGGCTTTCTACAGGGCTTGCACGCCAGTCCATTTCATGGTTTCAGCGTTGAATTCAGCGAGCATCGACGCTACTCGCCTGGCGACGACCCGAAAAATATCGACTGGGTGGCGTATGCCAAGACAGGCAAATACTACGTCAAAAAATTCGAATCCGAAACGAACTTGACGGGCTACTTGGCGATCGACTTGAGCGCGTCGATGAATTACACGTATCGACAAGCGTTGACGAAGCTCGACTATTGTATCTGCTTGGCAGCGGCGCTCAGTTATTTGATGATTCAACAACAAGACCCAGTGGGACTGGTGACCTTCGACACCAAGCTAGGGGCGAGTGTCCCGCCGCGCAGTCGTCGCAGTCAACTCCCCACCATCCTCAGTCATCTCGCGAAATTGCAAGTCGCTGGTAAGACCGATCTAGCGGGCTCGGTCACGCAATTGGCCGCTATGCTCAAGCATCGTAGTCTGGTGATGCTGTTTAGTGATCTGCTGACGGAGGAAGAGCCGATGTTTCGCGCCTTGCGAAACTTGAGGCACTCTGGGCATGATGTGATTGTGTTCCATGTCTTGGACGAAGCCGAAGTGACGTTTCCATTCCAAGGAACTGTGCAGCTTCGCGATCCAGAGACCGGTGACAGTGAACCCGTGCGGGCCGCCGACGCGGCGGTCGAATATCGTAGGACGATCGAGGCCTTTCGCGCGCGATTGGAACGCGAGTTCAGTGAAACTCGCATCGACTATGTACCGCTCGATACCAGTCAACCCTACGACAAAGCGCTGATGGAATATTTATTACGACGCCGCAATCGGTTTTAGGAAAGTGGTTACGTGGACAGTGTAACTTTGTAACCAATATTAGCTCGACGCGCCAGCGAGTGGGTCGCCTGACTGTCGCGTTAGCGGTGAACGACATCCGGCAATACAGGGGACCCACTCGCTAGCGCGTCGAGCTGATATTTAACGACCCACTTGCTGGCGCGTCGAGCTGATATTTTGACTAGTTTTTGCGACGATGGCCTTGCAAGATCTGTTGAACCACTCTCGCTAGAAAATTACTTACATGAGTTTCCTTCACCTATCATTGCTGGCTGGGCTGGGCGTAGTCTCAATCCCGATCATGCTGCATCTATTTGGGAGAAGCCAGCCGCAATTGGTCGATTTCCCCGCATTGCGGTTCGTGAAGGAGACGACGCAAGAACAGAGTATGAGTTGGCAACTGCGGCATATGTTGCTCTTGCTATTGCGCGTGTTGTTGTTGGCGGTCCTGGCACTGGCATTGGCCCGTCCACGCGTACACAGTGCTATGCTCGGGAGCGTCCTCACCGGTTCAGCCATTGGCGGATGCGCGGTGCTCGCCAGCCTCGTCGCCGCAGTTGCTTTTGCAACGCGACGCCCAACACGAGTTTGGCTGACGGCGGCTACGATTGCGACCGCGTTGTGGTTGGGGACGGTCGCCTGGGGTGTTCAGTCTTTGGCCTCCGGGCCAAGCGTTCCCACTGCCGATCAGACAGCACCCGTGGCAGCCGTGTTGATCGTCGATAACGGCCCCACGATGTTGGTTCGCGCCGACAATACGACGCGGCTGGAATCGGCGCGAGAGATGGGGAAATGGATACTTGAACAATTACCCGTCGACAGTCGCGTGGCGATTCTGACTGACGCTCCGGTCGGCGCGCTAGCCCTCGATCCATCGACGGCCAAATCACAATTAAAAATCATCGAAGCTCGCGGCGCGCACGTCGACCTACCATCTCGTATCAGAACGGCGCTCGATTTAGTCCTAGCCAGTGAACTGGAACGCAAGGAAATCTACGTGATCACCGATCTCGTGGCGACATCCTGGTCCAGGCCGCAGAGTGAACTCTCTCAATTGCTCGCCCAGCATAGCGAAGAAGTGCTATTGCAAGTGATCGACGTAGGTCAGGAGGAGCAAACCAACTACCGCTTGGGAGATGCCGCACCGGATCTAGCGACAGTCTCGGTAGGTGGGGAAGTGACCATCGAAGTCGACGTCCATCGTGAGGTTGCATCATCGGCTATGCCAATCACAGGCAACGAAGTCACGGTGGAGCTTCTGCAAGAGGAAATCGATCCGCGTTTCCCTGTGATCAGTGATGGGAAGCTGCAAGTCGCCCCGCGCAAAGTCGTCGATCGAAAGGTAGCGGAGTTTGGCAATGGGGACACCTGCCTGGTGACGTTGCGCGCGAGGAATCTTTCTGCTGGCTCGCACAATTTCACCATTGTGCTCGACCAAGCCGATCCACTGGCGATTGACAATGAGCGGTATGTGACCGTACTCGCCCGTTCACAACAACCGACTTTGATCGTGGCCGATGATGCGGCAATTGGTCAGAATCTACAGGCAATAGTCGATCCGAGTTCCGTGTCCAGGAACGCCTCGGGATCAACCCAGATCGATCAAGTTCGCTATGTGCAGTTGAGCAGTGTACAACTCGAAAAATATTCGGTGATTTGCCTCTACGATCCACCACCACTTACATCGCAATTGGCTCAGTCGCTCGACGAGTACGTGCGCGGTGGAGGTGGTCTGCTGTTGATTCTTGGACCCGGCCTGGGGACATTGGAAACAGTCCGCGGAAATCCAATCCTCTCGTTGCTCCCCGGTGAGTTATCGGCATTGGCCAGTCGCGCGCCTACCGAGCTGACGGTCTTTCCAGAGCCCGTAGCCCTATCCCATCCGGTCTTTTTCGCTTTGGGCCAGTCTGCTGATGAAGTGCTGTGGAATATCTTTCCGATCTACAAGAACTGGACCTTCTCCACATTGGCCAACGATTGCTTAACACTGATGCGACTGAGCGATGGTTCGGCACCTCTACTTACTTCACAGAGTCGCGGACGTGGGGAGGTCTTGACATTTACCACGCCGATCCCAGAGTTCGATTCGCGACAGCGCGAGTTATGGAATCTGTTGTGGGGGAGTGATCCGCTCCCCGCCTTCGCTATATTGTTGGGTTCGTTTCGGTCGCTCAGCGGTACCAATCAGGAGAAGTTGAACTATCAAGTGGGACAACCGGTGACACTCGGCAACGACCCGCTGGAATGGCCCAGTCGCTATGACCTAATAACTCCTGATGCCAAATTGCGGCGGGCCAGCGCGGACAATGGCATGCTCAGTTTGTCTGATTTCGATCAAGGGGGCATTTATCGCCTGCGCGGGCAACGCAATGAAGCGGTGGTGCGCGCATTCAGTGTTAATGTGGCCAGCTCAGACACTATCTTGCAACACACCGATCGCGCGGGGTTGGATGAGCAATTGGGGAGTGACAATTATCGCTTGGCCCGCGATCGCAGTGAAGTGGAAAGCAGCGTTGGGCAAGCCCGGTTTGGTCGCGAATTGTATCCTATGTTGATGCTGCTAGTTGCCGGTTTATTTTTAGCCGAACAAGCCATGTCCAATCGCTTCTATCAGTTCAAGTTGAGACGTTAGTGCTTCATCCACATTCAGTTTGGGGGTACTGCGTCGTCATTCACCCTCCCACGCAGTTAGGTTTCACCAGCGGGCAGACTATTTCGTGGGAGGGTCGATGCGAGCCCTCGCGAGTCATCGGGGAGGGAAAACACTGAGCATTTCCCCCTCCCAGCCAGCTCGCTGGGGCTCGCCGACGACCCTCCCGCGAATCAATACTACCGGCTGTAGCAACTGTTACGCGCGGGAGGGTAAAATACCCGCAACCCTAAAATCAAATGGTGACGAAGCACTAGCATATTGCGACAAAAAAATGAACGGCAAAAAGATGGACCACTCGAAAATCGCTGATCGCTCCGCCGATCAGTGCTTCTCGCAAAAGACACATCGGTAGCGTCAAGCTACTGGGTAACGGCAAAGCGACTGACCGGCGGAGCGATCAGCGACTTTCACGTGAATGGTTACATTACTTCGAATCGTTGACGCTCGAGCGTGGCGAACTGGCCAGCGGCAAAGCGACTGAGTAAATGGACAAGCACTTGTGACTTTTGCACAATCGAGCTCAGACTCACCCACTCGGAGCGACTGTGTAGACCGTCACCGATAGGGCCGAGAGTATCGATGTTGACTAAACCTGCCGCCGCCAGTTTGTTGCCATCACACACCCCACCGGTGTCCTGCCAGTGCACGCTCTCCCCTCCCGCCGCCAAGGTCGCATCTTCAACCGCGCGCATCAGTTGCTTCATTTTATCGTTGACGATCTTGGGTGGCGAAAAAATACCACCCACGCTACGACAGCTAAAGCCCTCCATGCCGTTTAGCTCCGCGACGGACTCTTTCAAATGCTGTTCGAACCACTCTCCCGACGCGACATCTCTCATGCGGATGTTCAGTCGACCAATGGCCAGATCGGGGACAATGTTGACCGCACTCCCACCCTGCACTTGTCCCACATTTATCGTCAGCTCAGGTCGTTTGCCGTTTAGCGCATCAAGCTTGGCGAGTATCCGACAGAGTTCGACCACCGCATTGCGACCATCGGCGAAGTGACGCCCCGCGTGGGCCGCGCGGCCATGCACGACCAACGTATAGTTTCCCGAGCCTTTGCGCTGGGCGACTAATCCACCACTGGGGAGGGCCGGTTCAAACAACAATCCAAAATCAAAATCTGGTGCAAGTTGTTCAAACAATCTTTTGGAACTGGGAGAACCAACTTCTTCGTCGGGATTGAGCACGACCGTCCAACCGATATCCTCTGCCAGTGAGAATTGCGTCAGGGCTTGTAGCGCGGCGCGGATGACCATGATCCCTCCCTTGGCATCAGCCACACCGGGACCTTGCAAGCGATCAGTGGTCAACAGTTCACATGTCTGAAACGGATCGGCGGGACCGAACACAGTATCGTAGTGAATAGCCATCAAAACACGACGTCGCTGCTGGGGTTGAAAGTCCCACCGCAAGACGGGTCCCGTCTCGACCGCCAACTCATCTCCGTCAGCGTTGATCGTATGTCGTGGCGGGAGAGGAATGCGTTGAAAATGTGCTTTCCGCAAATCCATCCGGTCTTCCAACCACTGTGCCACCCGCAGGATCCCAGTTAGGTGATCCGAACCGGAGTTTTGATTGGCCACTTCGATCAGATCGGCGGAAATCTCCGCATGCCGCGCTGCGATCCAAGCACAGGCATCGTCAATTTTTGAGGTGTCGTGACTGGTCACAGTTGGCCTTTATCCCTGGGTCGTACAGCGCCCACTGGTTCCCAGGCTCTGCCTGGGAACCAGTGGGCTTGCAGGCTCTGCCTGGGCTGTGCCTCCCCTTGCGTCCATGTCGCCATGTCGACGCGGGAGGCAGAGCCTCCAAGACAGTGCGTTCCCAGGCAGAGCCTGGGAACGAGCGTTCTCGTGAATGTGTTTACTCTACCGAAAAGCGATTGATGGTAGTTTGTTCAAATTTCTCACCGGGGTTCAAACGCGTGGTGGGAAAATCGGGTTGGTTGGGAGCATCGGGATAATGTTGCGTCTCAAGACAGAAGGCACCATGCGGTCCCCACGGTGCGCCCAAATGGTTGGCTGTGTAGAGTTGCACGCCCGGTTGAGTCGTCAGTACTTCCATGCTGCGACCACTGCTCGGGTCGGTAACTTTGCCGCAACTGCGTAGCGTTCCAATCGGACCGTTGACAACATAACAGTGATCGTAGCCCTTGGTCGCTGGCAACTTGTCAATCCGCGCGCCGATGGTCGTGGGTTGGCTGAAATCGAGGGGCGTCCCCGAGACACTGGCCAACTCGCCTGTTGGAATAAGCGTGTCGTCGACTGCCAAGTAGCGATCGCAGGTCATGTGCAACACATGCTCGAGCACAGATCCATTTCCAGCTCCGGCGAGATTCCAGTAAGCGTGATTGGTCAGATTGACGACGGTGGCTTGGTCGGTAGTGGCGCGGAACGTACTTCGCAATTCGTTGTCGTTATTCCAACTATATTCGACGACAACAGACAGATTGCCAGGATAGCCCTCTTGCCCATCGGGACTGAGCAAGCTGAAACGCACGCCAACGGACTCAGGCTCATGCAGTTCCTCCGCTTGCCAAACTTGTTTGTCGAATCCAATCTTACCACCATGCAAGTGATTGGGACCATTGTTCACTGCCAGCGTGTATGTCTTTCCTTCCAAAGTGAATTTGCCACCAGCGATGCGATTGGCAAAGCGGCCAATGGTAGAACCAAAGTGGGGATGTCCGCCGAGATAACCGGCCAAGTTATCAAAGCCTAAGTTCACATTGACTCGTTTGCCATCGCGATCCGGAACTTCGACGCTAACCAAAATCGCGCCATAGTTGGTGAGGGTGACGAGGTTACCCTCCGCGTTAGTAAGCGTAAATAGATCGACAGCGATTCCTTCGGGTGTCTTGCCGAAGGGGGTGCGTTGGACGGACATAGCGTTGGATTTCAAGGGAGGAGAGGTTGAATTAGGCGCGGACTGGCCCGTAGCCGTGGGGAACGAAAACATGAATGCCAGCACAAGGTACAAGCTCGACTGACACCACGTTCCCCAAGATTGTGGCTGGATTCGACAATTCGCCAAGGAGTGGATCAAACAGCAATTAGGCATTTTGCTAGCTCTGCGTGCGAGAACAATTGTGAGGTTTAAGGGTTTAGCAGCGACCGATTAACAACTATCTCGTCTTAACCGTAGCTGCGGTCGCCAGACTGCAGGGGGTCTACGATCTGGCGAACGTTGCTACGACAGTCGACGTTCTGGCGAACGTAGCTACGACAGTTATTTTCCGATCGACACTCAGTTTACCCATTCTCACTAGAGTTTGCGTGGCAGTTCTGAAAGAATCGACCTCCGACCACATCTTTCCTGATGCCCCAATTGTCCAAGCTTTTTATTTACAACGCATGTCCCCCAAGCCCGATTCCTTCTCTGCTGCTGCCTTAGCCGATTCCGGGAATCAGTACGCGCGCGACGTGAGTGGATCGTTGATGCTGGCTGTTAGGCGTTGGCAACTAGACGATGGCAGTTCGATGGCGGCTGCGGTCGCTTATTACTTAGCCCTCTCCCTCTTTCCGATGTTGCTGTTGCTCACTTCGGGCGTTGGAATTGCGATGCGGTATACCCGGCTGGGACATGATGCTGAGACGCAGATCCTTTCCGTAGTGGCCGAACATTGCTCGCCGACACTGGAAGTTCAAGTCCGCGATGTCCTGCTGCAATTGCGCGAACAGGCAGTGGTAGGTGGACCCGTCGGCTTATTCACAGCCATCTTGGCTGCCATTGGTGTGTTCTATCAGTTCGAACGTGCGTTTGACAAAATCTGGCGCATTCCACCACCGGGCAAGCGTGGAGCGTTGCAAGTCGTCGCGCGCGTGTTGACTGAACGTCTCAAAGCCTTTTTTTTACTGGCGGGATTGGGTGCCGTGATCGTCTGCATTTTGGCTGCTAACGTGGCCATCGGCGCGGTGCGCGAGTGGATGACCCACTTTCGCATTTCCGGAACAGTGATGGTGACCATCATCGATGCCCTAACGACTGTGGCGCTCAACGCGTTGGCCTTCGGTGGCCTGTATCGTTGGTTGCCCAAGCGGCCAGTGCTGTGGCGGGACGCCGTGCGTGGCGGCTTGCTGGTTTCGGTGATCTGGGAAGTGGGGCGGCAAGTGCTGAGCGCGTCCTTGATCGGCATGCGCTATACGACCGCCTACGGTGCGATCGGTTCGTTCATCGCCCTGCTGCTGTGGTTCTATTGGGGTGTCACCATTTTGTTCTTCGGCGCTGAGTATGTGCAAGTCGTCTCGCGACGACGCGCGCGACCATTAAAGATGTTTCGACCAGTCGTGGATACAACCAAAGAAGATCGCGGAACAGTAGAGGTTGTCCCCTTCGATTCCAACGCGCAGCCATTGGCCGGCAAACGTCTTCGACACAAACCTGCGCTACGTCGCCGCGCAGCTTAGCCCCTCTTCCTGATCTCCTTCAGCCCACGCAAAATCATGTCGTCGGGTTTCAGCCCTTCTGCCTCAGCAGTAAAGGAAGGGACGATCCGATGTCGCAGCACTGGCAAAGCCAAAGCTTCGATGTCGTCCACGGTCACATGGTATCTCCCTTCGAGCAGACTACGCGCCTTGGCGGCCAGCACCAATTGCTGACAAGCTCTGGGGCCCGGCCCCCACTCGACATTTTTCTGGGCCCAAGCGAAGGGACTTTCGCCGTTGGGACGGAGGGAGCGAACAATGTCCAGCACCATCTGTTTGACATGCTCGGGGAGCGGAACGCGGCGCACCACGTTTTGGAATTCGATGATTTCCGCGCCATGCACGACCGCTTGGACCGTAGCGGCCACGTCGGAGGTAGTGCGATCGATGATGTCAGATTCTTGCTGACGAGTAGGATAGTCGACGGCGACTTGAAACAGAAAGCGATCGCGTTGTGCCTCGGGGAGAGGGTACGTCCCTTCGTGTTCGATCGGATTCTGCGTGGCCAGCACAAAGAACGGTTCGGCCAGTCGATAGGTCTTGCCACCGACGGTCACTTCGTGCTCTTGCATCGCCTCCAACAAAGCGGCTTGGGTCTTGGGGGGCGTGCGATTGATTTCATCGGCCAGCACCATTTGCGAGAAAATTGGCCCTTGTTCAAAGACCAATTGTCGCTGGCCGGTTTCCTTCGATTCTTGGATAATGTCCGTGCCGGTGATATCGGCGGGCATCAAGTCGGGGGTGAACTGAATGCGATGAAAGGAGAGATGCATGGTTTCAGCCAAGGTACGAATCATGAGTGTCTTGGCTAGTCCTGGAACCCCTTCTAGTAGACAATGGCCCCGCGCGAGCATGGCGATCAACAGTTGTTCAATCACTGCATCCTGTCCCACCACGGCTTGGGCCACCTGTTGACGAATCTGTCGGCAAGCTTCGCGAAGACGCTCGGCGCGGCTGATGTCGACGTGTTGTGCTTCTTCAATCGGCAAAACAAATTCCTCCTGAGTATCCGTATGTGGGACCTTATTGTAATCGGTGGTGGCGCCGCTGGCTTGTGGGCCGCCGGAACTGCCGCTGCCCGCTCTTTGAACGTGTTGGTCTTGGAGAAGAATCGCAAACCCGGGGTCAAGATCTTGATGTCGGGTGGCACGCGGTGCAATATCACGCATCACTGCGACATCGACGGAATCGTGAAAGCCTTCGGTCAGCAGGGACGGTTTCTCAAACCCGCCTTGCACGAACTACCGCCGGAGGCCGTGGTGGCTGAAGTCAACCGTTTGGGAGTTGCCACCAAAGTCGAAGAGTCGGGGAAGGTCTTCCCAGTTAGCGATAGTGCCGTCGATGTCCGCGATGCGCTGGTTAAGCGATTGACCGAAGCGGGGGCCACATTGCAAACAGGGGTGGCTGTTACCGATCTTCGACAAAATGAATCGTCTCAGTGGTTGGTGCAAACCGAAACGGAACAGTTGGTCGCGCGCAACGTGTTGCTCTGCTGCGGCGGATTGTCGTATGCTGGCTGTGGCACCACCGGTGACGGTTACGCTTGGGCTCAGCGAGTTGGACATACGCTGGTGGAAACCTTTCCCGCATTGACACCTCTACTCAGTCCCGCAGCCTGGGTGCACGAATTGACCGGCATCACGCTCCCTGATGTCGCGGCCCGTGTGATCGCTGGCGACAAAAAGAACAAAGATCCGCGGCTGGTTAGTCGTGGTGGTTTTTTGTGGACGCACTTTGGATGTTCGGGCCCAGTCCCCATGAACGTCTCGCGATTTGTCGCCTCGGCTGCTGAACCTCACAAAGCAATGTTGCAACTCGACCTCATCCCCGATGTGAGCGAATTGGCATTGGCGGCGCAATTAGATGCGACCGTCGGTGGTAGAAAAAGCGTGGCCGCCGCGCTGGTGCCGCTGGTGCCGCGCAACATGGCCGCATGTTTACTTAAGCGCGCGCATGTCATGGAAGGCTTACCACTGGCCGAGCTGTCGCGCACGAGTCGATTGAAGTTGATTGAAGACCTGAAGCGACTGCAGGTGCCGTTGAGTGGCACGCGGGGTTATCCCAAAGCCGAAGTGACCGCCGGTGGGGTGAGCACTAAAGAGGTCGATCCACACAGCATGCAGAGCCGAGTTGCACCGGGCTTATATTTGGCCGGTGAGATCCTCGACATCGACGGCCCCATTGGCGGCTTTAATTTCCAAGCCGCCTTCAGCACCGGCCACATAGCCGCCCTAAGAATGAGCGCCGGTTGAGTTGATAATTGCGTGATGCTGGCAGAAGAAGGCAACCGTCACATTCCGCCGTGGTGATCCACTGAAAAATTGGATTGTTATCTCCCGCGCGATGCATAGTCGCGAATCGAGTTTTGGACGGCTTTCTCAAATGCCAGCCATCAATCCACAGCCCCTTGTCGGAGGGTACATGGATAATCTGGGTCAATCAGTCGATCCCTGTGAGCGTGCTTTGCCTCTCGGAGCTTGGTACTCTTCCATCTTTTTGCCGCACATTTTTTTGTCGGCGCGTCTCTAGCGGGGCCTGTATATCGAGCCTCGCAAAAGTTTGACGCTTGCTACCTAGAACCCGCCAGCGATCTCCGACAAAAAAATCTGCGGCAAAAAGATGGGACACGCAGCCCCTCAAACGTTCGAACCAGGGACACCGATTGCCAGTTTGCATCAAAGGGGTCAGGCCTCTTTGATTGTCTTTGGGGATGATGTAGGATATGGTTTTCCACCGTTGGAGAGCCAAGACAATGCCCAGACCACCACGAGCCGACGAAGCTGGCGGACTGTACCACGCCTTGAATCGCGGCAACTTGCGAGCGACTATCTTTCATAAAGATGCCGACTTTGAAGCGTTTGAACAAATCCTCCACGAAGGTTTACAAATCCATCAGATTGAGCTCTTCTCGTATCAATTGATGCCCAACCATTATCATCTTGTGCTTCGCCCGTTGGTCGATGGCGAGATGAGCCGGTTCATGGGTTGGGTGGGCGGCACGCATACCATGCGGTATCATTCCCACTACCACACCAGCGGTATGGGGCATGTCTATCAGCAACGCTACAAAAATTTTCCAATTCAGGACGACGAGCATTTCTTCGTTGTCTGTCGGTACGTGGAGCGCAATGCCCTGCGTGCTGGACTTGTCAAGCGCGCCGAACAATGGCGATGGGGTTCGCTTTGGCGCTGGTTGCGCAAACCCGAAACCCACCCACCGCTGCGCTATCACCGTGGCCCCTGCCACGACTTCCCAGATGGGTCGAGCGAGTCAATACTCCGCTCTCGGAAGCGGAGTTGGCGGCGGTCCGACTTTCGGCCCAGCGCGGCAAGCGGCTCGGTGATGAAGGCTGGGTGGAGTCCATGGCACGTCGCCTCAATCTGGAATCGACCGTGCGTCCGCGCGGTCGCAAGCGGGTGCGCTTCCCCAAAACCGACAACAAAGAGGCCTAGTATCTACGATTAGACCATGATTCCACGCATGTTGATTAGAATCTAAAGTGGAAACAGATGCTTCCAAACATCTTGTAGATCGTATAGGCCTTGGTACTTGAGACCGTGGGTCAGCAGGATCGCAAGAT
>JBGSJT010000126.1:0-51825 GCA_041741715.1 Pirellulaceae bacterium
TTCCAACCGGATTGTGAAGGTGAGACTGGCCGGTGGAATCTTTACCACCAAAGGCAGACTCGTAACGTATGTCAACCGACATGACCGGCTCGATTTCGCTGAGGCGAAAACCGCCCAACCTGCGCGTCCATTCCCGGGGGCCTGTAACCTGAAATCGCTTCTTGATTGGACCAGCGACAACACCGACTTCCCACGCCTTACATGCTATTCGACTGGGCGAGTAGGCAGTTGCCTCAATCAAAAGGTCGGTGCGCGGCTTGTAAGGGACCGTCGAGTTTTGATAACGCAAGCTGCCGGTACCACCTTCTCCAAAGTACTCGTCTATTAGCACCAGGCTTTCCTGGTTCTTGGCAATCGTCAGATGCTTCTCATGCGCAATATCAAAAGCTCCGCGAATGGCAGTCGTCCCAAACAGGTTCAATTGCTTGTCGATCGACTCATATTGTAAGGGAACGAACGGTGTATTATTGACCAGTTCCATTTCACAACCTTTCACAGCCTTCGGCTTCAATTGCGTGTTCAATACGACCTAGGAGCGCTTCCAATGTCATGCGAGTTCTGAACTTGTAGGTGGCACCTCAAACCCAAGATGTTTCCAGTCGGGTACGAGGCTTGAGTTAACGGTCAATGCCCAGGACTTTTCCTGAGGGCCTTTGAAAAAGACGCCATGCAAATTGGACATCAGTTTTTCAACAAAGGCTTCGGAGGCTTCCTCCAAATGAAATTTCAGCAGACTGGGGCGCGCAAACCAAGCCAGGTACAAATGATGCTGACTTAGGAAATCGCGAGGCGGCCTATCTGTCACGACGCAAATTGCCGCATCGCGAAGGGAAAATTCCTGAAACAGTTGGTGTAGCCGCGCTAAATCGCCGTTGGCAATAAGATGTAACGAGTGTTCGAGGCGGATCTCAGCGGGAGCGTGTCGAAAAAGATCCTGCTCGGCGGCTAAGTAGGGAGGCAATAGAACACCTGCAGCCCGAAAATTCACCAATAGATACTGAAAGAGCCGTTGGCGGTTAATAGCCTGCAGTACATGCTCGGTATGGAAATCGTCACCGTTATCTTGATAGTGATGCAGTCCACAGCGACCAGGTCGATATCGATAGGATTGGGACTGCTTGTTAGCCGGGATGGCCGCTGAAGCTGGCGCCGGCGAAGACTTAGCTAAACCACCAGACAATGTCACCTGAAAGACAATCTCACCTGCCCGAATATGATCGCCGTCATGAAGCAACGTTTCACGCACGGGAACTCCATTCAACGCGGTGGTAGTATAGTCCGAGGCAAGATTGAACAACCAGCACGCGTCGTCTGAGGTCACAATGCGGAAATGAACATCTTCCATTTCTAAGGCCGTATAGACCGGGTGCTCGGCTTCGTCCGAGCGACCGACAGTAATGCTCTGATTGGCCAGCAACTGAAATTGCATCTTTCGATAATTAGGCAACTCGTAAGTGATATTTAGTTTCATGATGTTGGTACCTGGTGTTAGTTCAGGTCAATGATAGAACCGTTGATTTTTACTGCGCCCGATGCTGAGAATAGGAATTCGGTTCCTTCGATGGTGACTTTGCCACCTGCCTCCATAACCAATCTGCTGCAGCCCACAACTATTTCTAACTTGGAGCCCACCACAATTTTCTTAGATATGCCCACCTCTTCCGCGCTGACAAAACCAACGGCGGTATTCATCGCAGCCCCGGCAATAATCGAATAAGCGGCGCCTACGTTGGTGGTTTTGATAATCCCCACCATCTCATTGCTCATCGTTCCCACGGTTTCCGTCTTTGAACTTCCAACAGTGTTCGACTGGTTGGCAGCTACCGAAGTGGATTGATTGGCACCCACCTTAACCTGTTGATTAGCGCCGATCTTCTCCGCGTGGTCCGCGCCAACATCCACCGTCTTATTGACGCCCACCTTAAGCTGTTGGTTGTTGCCGATCGTGTTAAATTCGTCGACACCGACATCCTTGGTGCGGTTGTTTACAATCGTGTGTGTTTCGTCGTTCTCGACGAGCGTATCCAAGTTGTATTGACCATGGATTCGAATTTGTTCTTTGCCGGGGGTGTCGTCCATGGACATCTCATTGAATCCACCCCCTTTATAGGTTTTCGATTTTAATCCCGAACGAGTCTTTTCAGCAGGCAAATCGAAAGGGGGCATCGCTTCATCGTTGTACACGCGACCAGTTACTAGCGGACGATCAGGATCGCCCTCAAGGAATGAAACCACCACTTCTTCGCCAACGCGCGGAATATCGATAGCTCCAAACTTCGGACCCGCATGCGCTTGCGTAACTCGTATCCAGCACGAGGTCTTTTCGTCCCTCTTGCCATCTCGATCCCAGTGAAACTGGACTTTTACCCGACCATACTTATCGGTATAGATCTCTTCCCCAGCCGGTCCAACGACGATTGCTGTCTGAATGCTGGACAGGAGAGGTTGTGGCGTCACACGTGGCGGGCGGAATGAAACCTCCCGTGGTATGCAAGTGAATTGATTCGAATAGCGTGACTCGCCTCCAGATGCAGTGAACGGGCCTGGCTGCGACGCAGAATGTACAACCGATGTCAATAAATACTCGTGGCCTTGTTCATCCGGGCAACTGTGATGTCGGGTCAGTTTGAAGCTATGGCCTGGTTGGAATGCTTTATAGGTTCCCGATCCATGTACTGCATTGAAACGAGCCTCTTCCTCTTGCATCCGTCGGACAGCTTCCAGTTCGCCATCACCCAGCAAATCATAACCACCCGGAAAATCGTACAACTCGTACCCGTTAATATTGTCGAGTTCGATCGTGCTATGCTTCAGTACTTCAGCACGAAGGTTATTTGAAGGAGTTGTGAAATTGAAGTCGGTGTGGGATAGTTTGCCTGATACAAATTCATAGGAATGCTCCCAAGTGGCTATGCGCTGCTCCGTCTCTAGGCGAGCGTTGGAATCATGATACTCAGCGGTCGAATCAGCACAATTCGGGTAGCTGGCCAGATCCGACAGCACCATCGTATGCTTGTTCGCCTCGTGCTTGAAGTAATAGAAAATTCCGTAGCGTTCAAGTGTTCGCGATAGAAAGTCAAAATCACTCTCGCGGTACTGAACGCAATGTTCAACTTGTCGGTTAGCCAAGATTTTGGCTGCTGCGCAGTCCATTACTGGATCAACATGTCCATAGGCTGTGACATGCTCAAGCCAACGGTCGATGACATCCTTGATCGACTTTTTGGCTTTCTCTGGGAGATAGATGAAGCAGCGTGTAGCACGCGTAGTGAACCACAGCCAGGGAACTAGACGAATGCGATAGTTGCGTGAAGGTACTGTCCCACCCTGGCTGGTGCTGCTAAAGTCGCCCGCCCACATATGACTGATGTAACCGTGTATATACCGAGGCTCTTTGGCTCCTCGATCAATTCGCACCGCTAAGACCCTGCCCACAACTTGACTGGGCTTAAGTGCAGCCTTCGGCGAGGCTATCGTCAGAAAGAATTCGAATGGTCGCGAGATCTCTTCGCGTCCAGAGAGCGACGTCAGAATGGCATCCTCGCCGAATATCTCAGTAGGCCCAATTTGAAGTAAACGTGTTGACACTGGAAGGCTCTTTTAGCTCGAGTTGGTTTAGCGGGAAGTTGATAGGTTATCGATTTAGTTTTTTAACCAAGAATGTTCGCACCTGCTGTCAGGTTTTCCGGATAGTTGCAAGTCGTATTTATCTCGCTGAGCCGAGTCGGACAGTACAGAGTAAGCGTCATTAATGATCGATTCCGCCTGCGCAATTTCTTCGTCCGACAGTCTTTGGCGGCAGCCGTAAAGCAGGTTCAATCGGGCGTTGTACGCCCAGTGGATGGAGCCGAAACTGGCACGATTGGTCTTTAATCCAAGTCGCTCGTATAGATTTTGCTTAAGCAAAATGTCAACCACATTGAGTTTGGCAACTGGTCGAGGGTTGGTGAACATAACCGGGGCCCAGCGTAACGCGGATGTCTCGAAAACTGATGCTACAGCTAGAGATTCCCAACCGATCCCGGGAGGGACATTGGAGTTCGCGCAACTTTCCAACTTTCCAGCAGCGCTCCAGGCCTGCATCGGTAGTACTTGTGCACGAAAGTCTTAGGCAATCGAAGCCACAAGCCTTTAACTTGCTCACCGTAGGAGGGAGATGGGCTTACACGCGAAAGGAGCAGCTCAGAAACTTTCGTTATGTATCGCCTCAACGCGACGTATGGAGTCCTGGTGCCGATTCTCTACCAATGCCTGACTCGAAAACTGCCCCGACTAATGAAACCAGCCGTTGACCCGATTCGCATACTTTGGGATGCGGAACTGGAGCCGATCTCGGATGTTCTTCCGATTGTCGCCAATCGTGTCGCGCACTTCATAAGGAAATCGCTCTCGCCGGAAGCCGAGGATCGCTATAATGACGCGGGCAAATAGGGGCTGCGCTTTCGCATAATCAGCGGTCACGGTGGGATTGAACTTTGAAGCAACTGCAGGCCCAAAGGGGAACGCCACTGACGATGCTGGCGGAGAGTAGTCCCTTGCGCCCCATGCGCGAACCTTTCTATCTTTGTTTACCCCTGTTGGACTTAGGTTCCGACGAAGCTGGCGAAAACGTGCGAATTCGCGCTGTGCAAGCCTTGTTGGAAACCGATTCGGCGCGGTCTAGGTGAGGCATATTTTCTTAGGTTTATGAACTAGCATGACGCCAGCAATCAGAACACGTTGCGAACAATGTGGTGCTTCATTGAAAGTAAAAGCGGAGCTCATGGGCAAACTCGTTAAGTGCCCATCGTGCGAACAGCCAACGTACTTGGTCGAACCGCGACGGCTCGTTGCTAGGCACGCCCGCCTACATGTCACCCGAGCAGGCTCGCGGCGAAGTTGACAAGCTTGGCCCAGCTAGCGATCAGTATAGTCTGGGGGTCATTCTTTATCGGCTACTTACTGGGACCACTCCTTTCGTCGGCCCGTCGCATGTCATCATTGCCAATGTGGCCATTTCACCCGCTCCATCGTTGGCGGATTGCGGAAATTTTGTGCCTGATACGTTAACCGCCATCTGCGACAAAGCACTCGCTCACGCCCCCAGTGGCCGGTACAGGGACTGCATGGCCCTAAAGACGGACTTGAACAATTGGCTGGCCGGCCGCCCTCTCTCCGTCCTGCCACAAGCCAGTGATAAGCGAATTCGTGACCGCAGCGGCTGGTATCGCAATCGGATTGCTCAGATAGCAATGGGGTTGGGTGTCTCATTGTTGCTGGGGACCGTTTTCACTTTCTTTCGCGGCCAACGAATTGAGGTCGCCGTTGATGCAAATGTTACGCCCCACACGATGATGATGGGAACGTTACCGTCAAGGTAGACGCTGGAGAACTGCTGGTTCAACCGCTGGTTCCCACTGAAGTTGCCGAGGCTGCCCCCAGATCGGAACCCGTCGCGGCCCCTCGTGTGGATACAGGTACACTGGAAGCGATAAAAAACGATGCTCAACAATCGTCCGTCAGAAAAGCCTCAGATTTGCCTCCACTTCTCGCGAGTAGGCGCGCGTATCAAGTCGTCGCAGGCGGGATCGATTTTAGTAGTGATCCCAATCCTCCAAGGTATGTTCCTAAGACGAAAATAGAACAGAGTATTCTCAGCCTTGGTGCCACGATTAGCGGGGAGGAAGATCGGCTCCTAATTGACTCAAATAATAGGCCTGACTATCAGCAGCTCATTGAATTGGCCAAGCAGCTTGGACCTCGCTTAAATCAAATTCGAGTTCCTGCAGCCCACAGAGGTGCGATGGACGAGCTTGCCACGCTTCTTGACCTGCAGCATATGAATGCGAGAGATTGTCATTTCGCTGGAGATGAAATCGCTCAAGTGACAGCAAGCATGCCTCTGATAAATGCCGTAACATTCGCTGGCTCGAACATAACTGAGCAAGGCTATGCAGCCCTTTGTAGTATTTCCGGCTTGAAGGTAGCAGTTCTCAATGATACTAAGCTGCCTAGTTCGTCCTACGCGCTACTAAAGAATTGCCCTTTGCTTGAACAGATCATCCTAGATCGGACGAGAGCCAATGACGCTACCATTCGGTCTATAATTAACCAAACTAAGGTTCGGTATCTTGCATTGTCCGCCACCGATATTTCGGGAATCAGTTTAGATTTATTATCCAATAGCCGCAAACTGGAATCGTTAGATTTGTCCTATACCCAAATCATGCCGCACGAGCTTGCACGGTTCTTAGAGCTAGATTCCATTTGCGGAAAGCTTGAGTTCCTGGATATTTCGGGTATTGCCACAAGTAGTGAAGTGCTGTTGGCCGTTGGCAAATGCCCAAGACTGAAAACTGTAATTATGAACAACCGTGACTTGAAAGGTTTGGATTTAGTTTCAATGTTAAGCGGGAGTAGTGTTGAGCGACTCGACCTATTTCAATCTGATTTAGATCAGGCCTACTACCAGCAACTGTGTTTGATCAAGCCTGAGGCGCTGATTGGCTACACGTCTTTTAGACCATCTCTAACGAATGCACTTGTTGATCATTTCATTCCTGAAAAGTGGGTTTTGCGAAAATATGATGGGTCAAATGCCATTGCAATCATGAAACCAGATCGGATACGGGTAACCGTGACCAGAAAACCAATGCATCGCTGGCAAGTGGCACTAGAGTACAGAAAAGTAAAGCTTCACACTGGCACTCGGTATAGAGTTCTACTCGAAGCTATGGCCGACAGACCAAGGGAAATTGCCGTTAGAACTGGAACGTATATTATCCAAGATACAAGTTTCGAAAAACTGAATGCAGTTTTGACGTTAGAAAAAAATTGGACGCAATTCAGTTATGATTTTCTAGCAGCTAATCCACTTGAGACTATGAATAGTTTCAAATTGGAGTAGGGTTCAGAGCTAGGTACTGTTTTTTTCCGGAATATCTCTTTAGAACCTGTAGATTAGGCGACCGAACGCTTGATGAAAAGGACACGATTATTCGGACCACGGGCGCGGTCGTTAGATAGCGCCTGCGGGTTACTTCTGACGCTTGGGGCGATAGACCTCCCAAGGCTTTCGATTGCTTAGGCCCTGATGGGGCTGAAGTGGACCCCAGTTATCGGACCACGGGCTTAGATAGAAAACTCTGCTTTGGATGTTAAAACCGTAGGTATCATGCACTACTTTTTTTAAGAGCAAGCAGATGGCAGGGAAGCGTCGGAGTTTTAGTTCGGCCTTCAAGGCTAAAGTAGCATAAGAGGCAATTCGAGAGCAGCGCACAATCGCGGAATTGGCGCAACGACACAAGCTGCACGCAACGCAGATCAACTTATGGAAGAAGCAATTGCTCGAAGGCGCTGAAGACGTCTTTGAGGGTAGTAGAGACACAACGAAGAAGGTGACGAATGACGAGCCTCAAGCCAAGGAACTGTTCGAGCAGATCGGACGATTGAACGTCCAGTGACAGTCCAGTTAGAATGGCTCAAAAAAAAAGTCGCCGAGGACCGTGAGTGAGGCACGGACTCGGATCGAGTTGGGGTACCCAGAATTGAGCGTGCGTGAACAGTGTCGAATTCTTGGCATCCATCGGAGAGAGTAGGCCATTCGATCGCTGACCTAATCAGCCTCAGTGCATGACCAAAACCCATCTGCCTCAACCACCAACCATATCAACAGAAATGTCGCTCGCTGACTCCCTGCTCACGTACAATTCAACGGCCTCGCCATCAGCCGTGTGTAAACTTTTCGCCTAAAGTGTAGTGTTTCTGGAACACACCGGCATTACCGATGGATTTCTTTTCGATTTAGTAACGCAGGCTCTAAATCTGAGAAGTTTCGATCTTCAAGACACAAAATTTGCGTTGCCGGGCACCGGGGGTTGCAGCGTCATTTTCCTAACTGACAAGTGAACCATGATTTCTGATGTCCCACGACACCGACCAATGGATACACCCGTTTTGACGTGGAGTTTTGTAGCGGCTTAGTTTGACTTATCCACGTTATCCGAGACTACGCGAAACCCTTGTGAACAGTTGGCATTATCAGGTTGAAACCAATAGCGACAGGAAGAACGGCAGTAGTGCGGACCGTAATACCAACCGCCACCGCGAGTAATGTGACAGCGTGTTTTCTCGGTGGTTTCTTTCGGTCCTGGCGGATTGGTATCAGACGAAACTTCGTAATAGTTGCTAGCGTATAGATCTTCGCACCACTCCCAGGCATTACCATGCATGTCGTACAACCCAAAAGCGTTGGGCGTGAACGATTTGACCGGCTGAGTCGATTCTCGCATATACCGCTTTACACCCGAACGGTTTTTTGACCCAGTTCGATCGCCCGGTACCACAGAGAAACAAGCGATGTTCGGTAAATCCGCGATCGAGTCGCCCCAATTGAACGCTGAGTTTGTACCTGCACGGCACGCATATTCCCACTGTGCTTCGGTCGGAAGTGTGAACCGCCTGCCATCCTTTTCGGTTAGCCAAGAACAGAACTGTTGTGCGTCGAACCAAGTGATGTTGACGACAGGATGTGAATCCCCTTGTGAGAAGCCGGGAAATCGCCAGCTGAACTTGGCATCAATCGAAAACGTACCCGTCTCTGGATGGAAGCCAGCACCCTTGCCCCTAACTTCTGCAACGGTTCGGAAGTTCGTATCTTCGGTAAACCTGCGAAATTGAGCGAAAGTTATTTCCGTAGATGCCATTAGAAACGGGCGGCTGATGATTACCCGATGCACGGGGGATTCGTTGTCGATCGATCTAGGAGCGGAAGCCACTATTTCGGCTACCTCATTGGCCGTCAACCGATTCCCCATCTCAAACGTTCCTGCTGGTATTTTGACCAATTCAATTCCCAGCTGTTCTGCAAATCGAGGTTCTCGCTGGTCCAGCCTCATCTCGTGTGGCGATTGCGGATCAACCTTTGGTGACTTTTGAACGTCTGGTGGACGGGGAGTGGAGTCAGTCGAGTTCGAGGAAGAGTTGTCAAGGGTGTCTATGATCTGACTATCAAGAGCATAGGCTGTCCCAATCGTAGTTTGCGATAGCGGACTCGCGTTGAGATTGAGCTCCAAGATAGGCGGTTCCACGACAACTGGTTTAAGGACGCGAAAGCCACCGCTTGGCCAGCGGTAGGCAGCGGCACCCCAGCAACGGAATCCAGCGGACAGTTCATTAATATTTTCGTTCCAAGTTGTTCCGCCTCGCACGACCCGGCGATCGAGCGTGTCTAGTTCAGGTCCAGTAAGAGGTTGGTAATGATCCTGACACCACTCAGTGACGTTGCCTTGCATATCGCAAAGACCTAGGGCGTTGGCTGCCAACTGTCCCACGGAGCGGGGAACCTGGCCGTCTTTGATGCTCCAGGCAAATCTCGATAGGCTCTCGGAAACGAACGGCAGCTCAAGATCTCCATCTCCGCGACATGCCCATTCCCACTCTGATTCTAGTGGAAGCCGATAGCCTTGGCCTACCTGTGTGCGTAAGTCAGCAGAGGCTGTGTCCCGAGTGTAGGCGGCGTTCAGCGATTCGAGCTTGGAAAGTTGGTTGCAAAAGTTGATTGCGTCGTAACAACTAACTGATTCCACTGGAAGAACAGCTATATCCACATCAGGTAAATTAGGGCCAGCAGGGCTGGAAAACTTATAAAGTTCGCCTTTTCCATCACCTGTTGGAGAATAGTAGGCTGGAGATTGCCCAACCACCGTTGCATATTGGACTTGGGTCAGCTCATACACCGACATGTAAAACGGTCGATCGACAGTAGTCAACTGAGGCGGTTGGCTTCCGATCACCATCTGACGACGACTCTCGCGAATCTCGTCGGTCGAATAGATTGATAGCACCTGCTGCGAATCCTCTGGAGTCATCCCCAGCATGTATTGACCAGGGGGAATCAGTCGGAACTCAATACCCAACGAGTTCTTCCAGTGAACCGGAATTTGGAGATGGTCAGCCCACCGCTGCTGCAGTTGCTGGGTTTCGTGCGTCGTCATCGAAGCACGACCCATGGGAGGAGCAACGTTCTTAAGTCGCTCCCACTCGGCTTGGTCAATGCCTCGCGGAACCATTCCATACTTCGGAGCTTTTTGTTCCGGCCAAACGTATTTTTCCCCAGTCTTCTTATGACGCAAAGTTGAGATGAAAAGGTTGCTGTAATACTCCTGAATAAGCTCTGAGGATTGCGAAGATAAATGGGCGATCGCTATATCTGTTTTGAGCCCCATTGTTTTTAGGTCAGCATGCGTCAATCGAAAAACTTTAGGTTCGATACTGGACTCATCAAGAAAAACAAAGTTTATTTCGCGCACTCCAGTTTCTTGGATCAACAGAAATTGATGTCCGTCGTCAGACATCCAGCATAGCGAGCCCAGTTTTCCGAGTTCGGGAAAAGCGTCACCGGGACTGGACCAAGGGGATGCTCGCGAGGCGCGACTACAACGACCCATTTTACCCGCGTGCTTGCCCGTCGCTGGATCATTATCCATGGTCACGAAATACAACGTCTTACCATCGGGCGAAAGATAGGGACACTGCCCTGGCGCAATCTGAATTGGTTCGCTCCAGGTTCCATCTGGGCCGCGCGACGACGACATGATCCAGCCTGGACGATGGAAGTATATCTCCGACTCATCGGGCGATACGAATGGAGACCATTCCGTTCCGCTACCGTTGATCGGTGCTGGCAAGAGGGTGGGTGATAGCCAGGGGCTGTCGATATGTTCGCGCTTTGAAACCCATAGATCGAGACTGGTCGATCGACCGCGTGAAGATACGAAGTAGAGACTTAGCCCGTCGCTCGAAAGGGCACAAGTCTGCTCCTGAGCATCGCTATTAATGGCGGGCGACATCAACTCAACCGGCGACCACTCATACTCATCGGACACCCCGAACAAGGCCTGAATGTGTGGGCTGTCTGTTAGCTGACGCACCTCGGCGAATTCTGGTCGTGCCGGTCGTTGGGGTGTCGACGGCGATTGTGCGGTTGGCTCAACAGTAGGGGCTGCCAACGAAATTGAATCCGGTAGTGGTGGTTCGACTTGGTTTTTAGCCTCGGCGACTTCAGCGGGAATCAACGGTTCAATAATTACCTTTTCAGAATCGATTTTGACACTAACGCTTGCGTTATCGGCAATTTCAATTCGATTCCCTTTGAAAAAGATAATGATCGTCGCCAAGAACACGACACCACCGAACCCCATTGCCAACTGCGCAATTCGATTGCGATACCAGCCGCCGCGGTTACGATTTTGCGTTTCACTAACCTGTGGCCCGACGGAGAGCGGGCGGCCTGCCAGCCAATTATTCAGGTCCGATTTCAGGGCCGCGCAGTCCAGGTAGCGATCGCTCGGATTGTGTTTTAGGACTTTGTCACAGATGGCTGTCAGTCCCTCAGGTATAAACTTGCCACATTCCGCCAGTGAGGGAGCTGCAGAGATGGCGACATTGGCAATGACAACGTGCGATGGCCCCTCGAAGGGAGTTGTTCCAGCCAGTAAACGATAGAGCATGACCCCCAGACTGTATTGATCGCTGGCTGGTCCGAGCTTGTCCACCTCGCCACGCGCCTGCTCTGGTGACATGTAGGCGGGCGTGCCAAGCAACGAGCCGTCGCGAGTCATATTAGCGTCGTCATCGATTCGCTTGGCCAATCCAAAGTCCATGATCAACGGTCGTAGATTCGCATCGAGCATCACATTCTCGGGCTTGAGATCTCGATGAATGATCCCCTGTTGATGCGCATAGCCAACAGCATCGGCTAATTGGCCAAGCCACTCCACTGCTTGCCGCACGCTCACCGGCTCAGTTTTGATCCAGGCAGCCAGCGTTTCACCGTCTACGTATTGAGTAGCAATGTAGTACTTGCCACCTATCTGGCCACTTTCGAAGACTTGGACGATGTTGGGGTGGGTGAGTCGCGCAGCGTGTTTCGCCTCAGCCACGAATCGCTTGAGACGATGTTGGTCGGAAGTCATAAAGCTGGGGATCTTCAACGCCACAAATCGTTCCAACTGCGGATCGTAAGCTTTGTAGACTCGACCAAAAGCCCCGGCGCCGAGCAATTCGCGAATTTCGAAACGCCCGAGTTTGCCGATCTGCGTCGGCGCAGGTGAAGTCGGTTTTGGCGCCGACTGGTCTATACTCGTTTCACCAGCCGAGTTGGCCAGCGTGTCCTGCTTTCCTTGAGGGCTTTCGGCTGAGGTTTCCCTACCCGGTTCGATCAAATACGTTGGTTGTTCACAAGACGGGCATTTTACTCGTTTGCCCACTAGCTCCGGTTTTATCTTCAACGAAGCTCCGCACTGTTCGCAATTTGTTTTGATCGTTTGTGCCATGCTAGTTCAATAACCTAAAAAAATATGCCTCACCTAGACCGCGCCGAATCGGTTTCCAACAAGGCTTGCACAGCGCGAATTCGCAAGTTTTCGCCAGCTTCATCGGCCCCCCGTCTAGCAGGGTCAAACGAGGATACACAGGTCGGCGCACGGGGTGCTGGGGACTACTCTCCGCCAAAGTTTCCATTGGCGTTTCCACTTTCGGTGGCGATTCCCTGTGGGTCTGCCATTCTTTCAAAGTTCAATCCCTTCGTGACCGGCGACCGTGCGCAGGGCAACACGCATTTGCCCGGCGTCCTTATAGCGATCCGCTGCTTCTGGGGAGAGCGATTTCATGATGAAGTGCGCGACACGTTTGGGGATATCCGGATAAACATCCGCGATCGGCACCAGTTCTGAATCCAAAATAGTGCGAATCGGATCAACTCCAGGTTTCATCGGTCGAGGTAATTTTTGAGTCAGGCATTCGTAAAGAATCGCCCCCAGACTCCCTACGTCACTTTGAGGCGACACATAACGAAAGTTGGTGAGTTGTTCTTTGGGCATGTAAGCCCAACTCCCTCCCACGGTACCGTTGACCGTCATTCCAGAATCGCCAGCCAGGACATAGCTCTTGGCCAAGCCAAAATCGCTAATCTTTGGAATGTATTTGTTTTGACTATCCTTGGCTAGCAGCACGTTAAACGGTTTCAAGTCACGGTGGACAATGCCCGAAGTGTGAGCGTGCTCGACGCCCGCCAGCAGTCGATCGAGCAACCGCATTGCCCGTCTAAGATTCAGTGCACCAGTCCTCATGAGCAACTCTGCCAAGTTTCCACCACTGCAATAGGGCATCACGATAAATGGCTGGCCACTTTCCTCACCGCAGTCCAAACAATCCACGATCGACGAATGCTTGAGTTGGGCAGAAATCTTCATTTCGCGCACAAACCGAGCGCGGTCTTGCTCCGATGATCCCCTTTGGTTGCGCAGGAATTTGACTGCCAGTTTAGACGGATCGGATTCTTGGTCTGCTTTCGACGCCAGGAACACTTCGCCCATCCCGCCGGCACCGACTTTCTTTACGATGTGGTAGTTACGAAAGATAAACGGCAACTGCTGTTTGCTGAAGCTGACTTCTTTCGTGCAATCTGAAAAGAAAGCATCGTAAACCGCTGGGCCGTTCCCATTCGCAGCTTGCATGTCATGAGCACCCGCACACGTCTTCTCCGCCCGCATCGGATTGCTGGCTGTCTTGGATTGCGGCGCCAACAATTCCGTTGGACCGACAGCCACGCGCGACGCGAGCAGCTCCGTCGGCGAGTCAGCCTGTGGTGTCAATTCGATTCGCAGACTAGCTTCGCCAATTGCCAGTTCGTCGCCATTTTCGAGATGCGTGCAATTCGACTTGAGCTCCACTACTTTTCCATTTGTCGCGCGGGTAAGCTGCAGGCCATTGGTGCTGCCCAAGTCCTCGATCTGCCATTGTCGAGCGACAAAACAAATCTTCGCATGCTGCCGCGACACCCCGCGATCATTAAGGATTAGATCGCAACTCGGCTCGCGACCAATGACCAGCTCGTCTCCGCAGCCCAACTCAGATTCATGCCTGGTCCGCGAACCCGACACAGCATCCAAGCGCAGGCTAGAACTTTGTGCTACTCGTGGGCAATTATTATGTTGCGGCTGTGGCATCATGGGATGGTTTATTGCATTTTCGCAATTCAAAACGAACGTCACAAATCTTGGTTCAATAGCCCGCAATGCGTATCGTCGGTGCAGAGCATCTTAGGAAGTTGCCATTATAGCTAGTCAAACTGCATTTCGAATCGCTTGAGGTAACCTTCGTCATCCGCAAACAGCATCACTTTACCATCGGTTGTCATAGTACAGGTGTCAATGACTCGGTCCAAAATGTAGAATCCTTGGAGATCAAGATCAAACAGCAATATGGCATAACTGTTGGGCTTTTTCTTGGTGCCCTCGTCTTTAGCAGGCTTAAGAATTGTCATTAGGATTCGGCTCTTGGATAACAGTAGAGTACTTGCACAATACAAGCCCGGCGCATCGAGACGGAACCATTCAAGTTTTTGGCTCTTTTCTGAAATGGGCGGTGGATAGCGATTGGTTGTTAGGTCGTTTGTGACGTAAAGGTTGTTTGGATCGAACCAGAGAGGAATCGACGTACTGTCCGAAGGTTTGATGTCGTCGATCAACACGTGCGACTTCTGCCGTTTCAGTTGTGAGCCAGGTGCAATACGCTTGACCTCGCTTTGAAACAGGGGATTAGTACCATAGTTACCTTGGTCAAGATAGCAGAGACCATCGGCATCGAACGTAACATTTACAATACCAGGAAAGTTATTGGTCCAAGCCAGCTCAGCATGTTCATCCTTGAGATCAAGGACCGACATTTTTTTAGTTTGATCCGCGAATGCGAATAGTCCTGACTTACTGACTGCTAAACTTCTGCAATAACTTCCGACTTTGATCGAGTGATTCGGAAGCGAAGTCACAATGGCTTTGACTTGGCCTAGATTTCATAGTGGCTGACCGACTCCGTCCCAGGTAGCGCTAGTGATTTGATTTAACGTATCCTCTGCAAGCGGAGGCCATTGGCGATCTGGTTTTGCCGCTGCTGGAGCAGCTGTGCGCGGTACAGTGTTTGATTTGGTTTCCCGAGGCAGGAACTGTTTGGTAAGCAGCTCCCATTTTGCATCATTTAACGTCTCTGACGTTTCATTGAAACGCTCGGGTATGCGGCATGAAGCATGTACGTACTAGTCCTTACTATCCCCAGGCCAAAGGAAAAGTGGAGCGGCCATTCGATTACGTGGAAAAAAACTTGCTCAATGGTCGCAGCTTCCGCACGTTGGAGCATCTGAATGAAGTGACTCGCTGGTGGCTGGCTGATGTCAACGACCGACGCATCCACGGCACGACGCGGCGCACGCCATTGGAACTGCATGAGCAAGAGCAGCCACGTCTGATTGGGCTCCCCACGCTTCGCTTCGATACGGCGCAGGTCGTCTATCGCATCGGTCGCGCCGCATTCCCGACTGAGGCCACGCTCGAATCGTATGACTGGACGCGCAATCCAAAAACGATTCGTAAAGAACCGTTCTTAGAGCTTGCCAGCGGCGAGTTTATCCAGCGCAAAGAAAACGCGGCGTTCGTGGGTGCCTCTGGCCTAGGAAAACGCATCTCATTCCAGGTATTGGCAGAAAATGCTGTGCTCTGGGATATCGTGTCAGGTATGAGACCAGCGCGAGCTTGATTGAAAAGCTCAATCAGGCTCGAGCTGTGAAAGGGTTGACACCCAAGATACGGCACTACTGCTCTTACGATCTGTTGATCATCGATGAATTCGGCTTCGAGAAGCTAGAGAGAAAAGAAGTGCCCGACGCATTGAGCTTGCTCTACAAAGTGATTGATGGCCGTAATCGTCGTAGCTCGACGGCGATTATTACCAACGTGAACTTGGAGGACTGGACCGACTACTTGGGAGATCCACCCATGACGATGGCGCTACTGGATCGCGTGGTGGACCAAACCAATGTGATCAAGTTCGGCGGCGATTCGCATAGAAGACCTAAAAGATGAGAATCGACTATCGCGAACTGAAGCGGCAGATACGGTTAATAGATCTGCTAACGAGGATCGGCTGGAAAAGCACCGAGGGCCGCGGAGAACAACTCCGCGGCCCTTGTCCGTTACCGGTCTGCAACTCCCGAATTTCAACGCCGCGACCGGCCAACGATCGTGCATTGAGTATCAACACAGGCAAGAACGTCTACCGCTGCTACCACTGCCGATCGAGCGGGAACGCGTTGGACTTCTGGCGCACATATCGCGCCACCAATCTCCGCGATGCCGCAGTTGAACTGTGCCAAATACTAGAAACTGGCAACCAAACTCACCAATCATCCTAGCCGCGAAACTCGCAATACTCCTCCAGCCACCCTGCGAAAGTGACTGATTCTTAGTTGCGTTTGACAGCGATGCAGGCGGAGCCGTGACTTGGTATTGCGTGGAGCCATCCTCCGCAGCCAAGATCCGTGAAACCGCCAGACACAATGCGATTACCACCTTTCCTGCCAACAAAAGAAATTGCAAAGTCGTGTGTACGTAGTGTTCAAAGTGACACTCACGAAGTGGCGAAAGGCTAGCTCTCATTTGATGTAAGTCCCAAAAGGGTAAATTAGAAACAACTGTCCAGCGTTCCGCTCAGGCTGATCTGAAGATGTCACGAATTGTACCCACTTTCTTGCAAGTTAGATTTGCCGAAGCACATCAAAAACCGCCCAGACCCTGGTTCGACAAAAATTGAACCGGCGTAACTAGGCTGTGATTTTGTGATGGTCGCCAGTCGCTCACGCGAGGGATCAATCGATAGCGACTCCTTTGCGGAGCAGAAGGCAACACTAGATCTCTGTCATCAATAAAATCCATTGCTTCAACGATTCTTAAATTTGTTGGTTAGAATAACTGTTTTCGGAGAACGAAACATGACGAGCTGGGCCGGTGGATTCGCAACAACGCAATGGACTCTCGTTTGGAAAGCTGCCACGGAGGACCCGCAGACTTCGCGCCCGGCGTTTAGCGAACTTTTCCAACGTTACTGGCAACCTTTATTTTTTGTCGCCAGACAGAAAGGACTTTCCAAAGAGGACGCCGAGGATGCCATTCAAGAATTCTTCAGCAGCTTGCTCTCCGACTCGTTTCTTGGAAAAGCAGAGCCAATTTCTGGGCGTTTTCGCAACTATCTCAGCGTGGCTTGGAAACGTTTCCTGATTGATGACTACCGCCGCCAAAATTCGGAAAAACGCGGAGGTGCAATGCAGCAACTGGTGCTCGACGTCAACTCGCTCGAATCAAAATGGCAAGCCGCGGCATCCCAAGCACCCGAAGTGGAGCGACTATTTGAAAAGGCTTGGGCAGAAAGTGTCTTAGCGAACGTGCGGCGGGAATTAGCGAAAGAATACGCTATGCGCGGCCGCGCGGAATTGTTCGAAGTGCTATTTGCCTACGTAACGCTGCCGTTGAACGCTACCGACTACGAAACTGTTGGGGCCAAGTGCAACCTGACTCCCGGGGCGTCGAAAGTAGCTATCCACCGATTGCGTCGGCGATTCGGAGAAATGTTGCGCGAAGTAATCGCGGAAACTGTCGCGGATCCCGTAGAGATTGACCTCGAAATCGACGAACTATTGGCAGCACTTAAGTGACTCAAAACAAATCCTTCGAGCTTTTTTGCTGCAAACTTCAGCGTGGGGACGGTTAATCATCGAAAATCGCATTTTTCTAATTGTCGACTGTAACTGGAGCTTGTGAGTTCTCGAATAGGTTAATGGCGACACGAAAAAATCAGTCGGATGTCGACCGCGGTCCCATTCGGAAAAGTAGATAAAATGCAGTCCAACGAGCAAAAATGTACCATGTGCCAGCGTCCAACGGCTTCCGATGGCTCGTGCAACTATTGTCTGTTGCAGCTGGGCAAAAGCGATCGTCAGCCGATTACGTCTCCGCTGGACGCCGATCTCCCAAGTCCGCAACAACTGCAGCGCAGCTTCCCGCAACTCGAAATCACTCGGCTGATCGGTCGTGGCGGAATGGGAGCCATCTACCATGCTAGGCAGCGGTCTTTAGAGCGCGATGTGGCGCTCAAAATTATCGCTCGGGATGTTTCCAACGACCCTGCGTTTGAAGAGCGATTCACACGCGAAGCCAAGACACTGGCCCGACTCTCGCACCCCAACATCGTCACGATTCACGACTTCGGCTCGACCGAGGACGGTCTCGTCTATCTCCTGATGGAATACGTCGATGGCGTCAATCTGCGGGAAGCCATGGATGCGGGCTGTATTCGTTCCGACGAAGCCATCAAGATCATCGAGGAAATGTGTGCCGCACTTCAATTCGCACATGATCGTGGCGTTGTACACCGCGATATCAAGCCTGAGAATGTGCTGCTGAACGAAGACGGAATCGTCAAAGTTGCCGATTTTGGCTTGGCAAAATTCCTCAGCGATTCCCCCGGCAATTTGACGTTAACCAACACGCGTCAAGTCATGGGCACACTGCGTTACATGGCGCCTGAACAATTCGAGGACCCCAGTTCAGTCGACCATCGCGCCGACGTTTATTCATTAGGAGTTGTTTTCTATGAACTACTCACCGGACAGGTGCCGGTGGGACGCTTCGATGCGCCTAGCCGAGTCAACCAGTCAGTCAGTCCTCGACTCGACGAGATCGTCATGCGAACGCTCGATCGCAAGCCACCCAATCGATATCAGCGCGTCAGTGAGATTGCATCCGAGCTGTCCGACATGGAATTTGTATCGGATGTTTCTCGATCGCTGCCACCGCCCAGCAGAGCACCTGAAGCACAGAGCAGTTTGGCGTTCTCCGCCAGCACGCTGGGAAATCTTGCTGTTTCGATCGGGAATCTTAAACTCGAAGGCGACAGCCTCGAAATGAACTACCTGACACGCGACAACATTTTTCGCATCGTGAAATCAGCAGCAAAGTCACTCCGGATTCCATTGAGTGAACTTTCTAAATTGGAATGGCGACCTGGCGTCTTTAGCTCGACGATTACGATTACTCCCAAGTCACTTGCGCTTGCTGAAAGACTTCCAAGCGCAAACGACGGATGTTCCGAGCTGAAGGTTGGTCTAGCCGATAGTCAGGCTGCAGCCAAATTGGTTTTCGAAGCATCACAGCGCGCGCCAGCACTTCGAAGTATTTCGACAAATGATGTTACGCAGAAGATTGCACAAAGAGAGTCAGTGAGCTTGTCTTGGGCTAGGGTCTCGCTGGGCGTACTGTTCTTTGTATGCGCTGCCTTAGATTTTGTGGGCATGATCATCATCCTAGTGGCACTTTCCAATGGTATGCGCAGCAGTGAAACGGTCGTTGCGAAGGCATTGGTCCCAATCTTTTCGATTGCAACAGCGGTTGTACAAATCATCGGCGGAGTTTTTTGTTTTAGCCCGTTCACGAAACGCATGCCCTTCGCTGCGGGTATTGTATCCATGCTGCCACTCGCACCGAGTTGGCCACTTGGCTTGTTTGTCGGATTGTGGGCTTGTCGGGTGTTGGGGCGAAACGAAATAGACTCCGACCATGACCGCGGAATCCCGCTGCTACGCGGACTGCTGGATGGCTCCAACAGCCGCATTCACACGACATTGATGCTCATCCGTGAGAGCCGTTGGTCTAAAGTGGTTGCGCTTGCCAACGCCGTTGGCCTACTACTTGTTGGATCCATCTTCGCTGCTTACAAAACGGAATACTATCCGGTCATAATGAAATTTCGCGTCGTCGGCGATCAATGGAATTCGGACAATGGCGTTCCGGAGATTAGAGGCCGATTGCAGTATCTTGGAAATCCTGAAACAGGCACGCTCGATGGTGCCGGGCAGATCGTCTATGTGAAGTGCATGAAATGGAATGAATCCAATGTACGGCACGCGTTGGCCATATCGAACAGAGTCGAGTGGGCTTGGGTGATTGAGCCTGAGACAGGTGCTGAAATCAGCGACACGGATATCCGAGCAACAGTTGGCGGGACCATCAAGAGCGATGCGTTGGTTCTGACTAACTCAATTCGATTGGGGGATAAACCACTTGCAATAGAGTCGAACTACTGCAAGTCCATCTCGAGAATTGGAAATGAACTGGAGCTCAACTGGACAACCGAAGGGCGAAAAGCAATTGACGCCACAAAACCTGACGGAAAAATTATCGGCTTGGCTCTAATCGTCGAAGGACTGGTCGAAGGAGTAGCACCATCCGACTCCATCGCCGTTCGTAGCGCAAAGTTTTCGCTTGCCGAAGGCTCCAAGTTTGAACCCGAAGCCATCGAAGCAGCCATCCGCGGGCCAGCACTCACAATGCAGCTCGATTTTCTGAGAGGCAACTTTGGATTCTGATATTGCGACGTTGCGATAATTCGGCCAACCGGCTCGCGACGGAATCCAATTGCGAGCCGCTCCAAAAGTGATTCAAAACGCAAAGACGCAAAGGCAACAAGACGCTAAGAAGAGTAGCCCGACGTACAGTTTCGCGTAAAAGGAGCAGTCATTGGAGTTCAACCCGCATTATTCACGGTGTTTGGTTTTGTAGTTGTGACGATTTGATTTTATCTTAAGCGAGGTGATTCGAGTGAGGAAGTAAGCAGTTTTGTTGGTTACGGGCGCACCGCCCCTTACCCCGATTGTGTTTTTGCGGGATGTTGGGAGCGGATCAGTTGCGAAGCACTTCCTGGAGATGTGCGTGCTTAGGAGCTCGACGCAAGGAACGGCGATTGGGGCTCGTGTTGGCGTGTAGACGCTCAGGTAGTCGCCATGCAGCAATACACTCCGCGAGTCGTTGCCAAAAGCTTTGGACGCTTTGCGCAACGCGCACGATTAGGCGGCGCGAGTGCTTCACGATTCTGGCACCCGCCTTGAGCACGTAGGCTTGAAAGCGGCCGAGATCCATGCCGCTGCCGTGAACGTTCTCGTGTTCATTGCGTACAACGGAAGCCAAGTTATATGCCAGCATCGCTAACAGTAGCGTAGTCTCATTCTCGGCGAATGGTTGACTGGACAGATGCGAGCCGATGGCCTGATTGAACTCGCCCAAGCGATCTTCGAAAGTGCCACGCGGACGATAATGCGCTAACAGTTGTTCTGCCGAGCGATCCTTGGCATCCCAGTTGGTTACCAGAAAGAAGTAATCAGGCATTAAACTCAATTGACCACTGACCAAATCGGGACGATCGACCACGACCAAGATCAATCGCTGCGCGTACTGCCACGAATCCACTTGATAAGAACCCAAGTCAACACAGTATTCATAACCCTCACGCGGAGGGCGGCCGGGTGGCCTCGTTACATGCTCGGCCGCCAGCACATCCAGCTTAGCATTGCCACGCAAACGTCCCACAAATTTCAAATTCTCAGCCGTCAGGGCATCCATCACACTGCCAGAGGTGTAGCCCGCATCGATGCGAAAATCAACGATCCGCGCCAACTGCTTGGCCTTAACAACTACATTGCGGATGAAGCGATTGGCGCCCTTGGATGTATGAACCGAACCTTGCCGCAAGATGGCATGAATGAAGCCGTTGCCCATTCGCTTGCCGACTCGCGTACTGTCGTAGTCGCCAGTGTTCGACACAACAGTACAAAGTTCAAGAGTCTCAAAAATGGTCAATCCAAACCCTTCTAACAACACTGCCCTTGTTATGACTGCCAAGGAAGTTGCAGCTGCTCTAAAGATAAGTCTTCGAACCCTGTATCGACTCCTGGATGGAGAATGAATCCCCAAGCCAATCAAGCTCGGCAACCTGACTCGCTTCCGTCGCAGTGACATCGAACTGTTCTTGGAGGAAGGTTCCATGTCGGCATATCGAAAAGCCAAACGTTTAAAGCAGAGCTGACGAATAATTGTTCCGCGAGTTTGCGTGTGATTCAATGTTTCGAAAAAGTCTGGAGAGCGGTTCGGCATGGCAAGTCTTGGTAAACGAGGTGATACGTATTACGTCATTTGGCGTGACGAGCAAGGTCTTGTTCGTCGTCGGACGACAGGGTGCAAGGACAAGGATGAAGCTCAGAAAGTACTCAAGGTGATCGAGCATGAGCTTACCTTGGATAGCAAAGACCCCTACGCCAAATGGCGTCGAGTTCCACTTGCACAACACGCCCACGACTATCGCGACTTCCAGCTCGCGAAGGGGACCAGCCCAAAGCAGGCGGATCAAGTTCACGCGCGAGTGACGCGTGCACTCGATGGTGCCAAAATCACACGGCCGACTGAAGTGTCTGTTGCCAAACTTACTGGCGTTATCGACGCGTTTCGAAAACAGCCGCAATCTCCCAAACGCAAAGCAGAGTCCTACGAGCCGATTGGCAACCAGACAAAGAACTTTTATGTCAAAGCACTCAAGCAACTAACCTCCTGGATGCATCGTGAAGGGAGATTGGAACGTGACCCGCTGGTTCACATGCCCTTGTGGAATGTCAAAATCGATCGTCGTCATGATCGACGGTCGTTGACTGATGACGAGTTCCTACTACTGGAGGATGCGGCGGAGAACTCGACGAAGAGTGTCGAAGGCATGACTGGTCCTGAACGAGCTTTTCTCTATCGTACGGCTCGGACTACGGGCCTTCGAAAAAGCGAGCTCGGCAGTTTGACGCCTCGTTCGTTTTTCTTCGACGATCCACCTCGGTTGATCGTCGAGGCTGCCTACAGCAAACATCGAGAGTCCGACACGGTGTTCATTCACCCTGACATGGCGGCGGAAATTCAAAGCCGACTGGTGGGACTGGAACCACACCAGCCATTGTTCCCGCTGCTGTCGCAACGCAAGACAGCAGATATGATGCAGGTGGACTTGAAGGCGGCTGGGATACCCTACCAGGACGAGTCGGGGCGGTTCGCCGATTTTCATGCCCTACAGCATACCTTTGTCACCAAGGCGTGGGAAACGAAAGCTGCCGCCAATGTCGTCATGAACTTGGCTCGCCACAAGGACATATCAACGACCTTGCGGTACACCCACAAAGACCAGCAGGCTCAGATCCGAGCCATTAACGCCATGACACCACCCAAGAAAAAGACCGACTGACTCTCGGCGGGTAGCTCCCCTGGAGAGGTATGGACAGCAAACTTCGCTGTCCACCCAAATCCGAAACGGGGCCTGAAATGCGTTTGACCCCGTAAAAAACAGTACACCCAAGAGGATTCGAACCTCTAACCTTCGGTTCCGTAGACACTCGCCCAATGCCAAATTCCCTTGCAAAATCAGCACTCACGATGTCCACAGTGTACAAGAATTGCCCCCTGGGACAAGGGTTTGGTTCGAGTTTGGTACGGAAAACTGCCATGCTCGGGATGGATGGCAGTCGCCTCTCCTAGGATAAAAGGATTTCCTGCTACGTACCCAACCAGCTAGTCTTCAGCCGAATCAAAAGCTCACGCTTCTACGCACACCTAGTGCCGAACAATGTTGGCTGTGTCCCGACTATGGAGTTTGGAAATGAATCAGCCTGGCTCTTCGAGCAGTTCTCGAAATTTCAAAACTGAGCCCCGGTGATAGTCGTATTTGAGAACTTTGCCAGGAGCAACTAGTTCGCTCATCTGGCCGACGATCCAGGGAGCAAGCGCTGACTGTTGGGGTTCGTAGACTTGTGCTGTCTGATCGACCTGGTCTTCCAACTTGTGCAGTAGAAATGCGAGTTGTGGAAGGTCACTGCGAAATTTCGCGAGCCAGCATCGTTCTGCGAGAATGTCGATTTGCAGCTTCGTCATTTGGTCTGACGCAAACATTATCTCCGCCTCGCACAGCGCTTCTTCTGCGAGGTCAACCACGGGATCGCGTAGCATGCGATACATTTTTGCCTTCATCAAAAGTGCCCAGACAACGCCTTCCTGTAAACCAATCTCACGTATTTTCCCGATCTGCTTGTCAATCGTTTTTGGAAGATACTTTCGTTCCGATCGTGGTAGCGCAACGAAATCAACAAATGTTTTTTGAATTGCGAGCTGAAACTCAGCCAGGTCTGGATGTTTATTGGGTTTGTCTGGCGACAGGCTTGCGAGTAATCGATGAGCATCTGGGATCCGTCCAGTAGCAATGAGTAACTCTATGTACCGAGATGCCGGAATGCCGGTCAAGGTGCTACTATTTTCTTGTGCGATTAAGAATGCCTCTTTTGCGAGCTCAAACTCCCCGGCATATCTCAGGACGCTTCCGACCGTTGTTCGATTGCGTTTGGTGTTTTTGCTACTGCTTTTACCTTCGCAGAGAGCTACGAATCTGATTGAAGCAATTGCGGAACAAAGTGCATCAGCCAACCGTCCTTGGTACCAATAGCTAATCGCCAAGTGATTGGCTGCGCGTTGGGCGTCACCCCAAGACTGTTCCTCGCAGAATCGTTGCAGTCCTCGCGAAATCCAGTCACTCGCGTTACGACACTGCCCGATTGCTCGATGGCAGTATCCGATTGTGTGCTCGGCAATGCCGGTCGAGCGATTGTCCAATGGATCACAATCTTCGTGTAAGGGCGCAGACAGCAACATTCGCATCGTCGACCACTCATCAACAATTTGACCCGCCTGAAAGTAGGTAACACCCTTTGCAAGTTGGCCCAGATAAACGTCTGTGAATGCCTCTTGCCGTCGGCCCGCAAGGCAGCCGAATTTTACAGCATCATAAAGCGACCTCTTTGTCAGCTTACCACTCACCTTTGCGCTGTTCTGCAGCGCAAAAAAGAGTCGCTCATTCACTTGAAGAACACTATTGCCGGTTCGCTCAAATGCGATTTGCCGAATCGTTTCCGCCGCAACCGGTTCGATTTCCAGAATTCGGCCTTCTTCATCGTGGTCGAAAACTCGAACAAGACCCAGATGTGCCAAGGCACTCCCCAGATGTTTCCATTCCTCGTCGGTCCCTCCCGACACGTATCCAGTAAGGCCTGCAATGATTGGCTCTCGACGAAGGTGGTCAAGTCTGGCGAGTGAGATCGGTCCGGGCATCACACCTAACAGAAAAAGTAACTCGCGCTGGCCCGGTTCAATCAAATCAATACATTTTCGCACAAGCGTCTGCGCATTGTCCACCGGCGAAGACTCGAGATCCAACTCAAAAGACTGCATGGCCGATAGCGCATCACCATCGAAGAACGAAACCAACAACCGCGAAGTTATGTTCACCAGTGCCGGGTTGTTTCCCAGGCAGGCAGCAATTGAAGCCAGATGATTTCGAGTTCCGACGACACCGCTAGCCTGCATGAACTCGGATAGGAAAGCCGCGTCAGGCGGGGTGACCAAGATGCATCGGGAACCGGTCGTGGAAACTACGGGATAGCGTCGACGGCTTATTACGATACACATTCCCGATTGGTTTCGTTCCGCGCGACGGATAAACGCGTCTACGGCTGGAGAAAATGCACGGTCACCCAGCTCGCTTGCTTCTGCCTGTAGAGTATGCAGCGAATCGAGCACCAAGACGCCGTTTCTCTTTTGAAGCATCCCCGCAAGAAATTCTCCACGCGCCCAGGGGGCAGACGGAATGGCTTCCTCGATCCCTAGTCCCCGCCTGACGGAGCGTCCAAAGGAGTCGCATTGACTGAAGTCGTGTGTGTGAGTGTGTTGAAGACCTTGCCTTGACTTCAACCAGGCTTTAACGCCAAACGATTTGCCCACTCCGGCATCTCCATAGAGCACGACCAATCGTTTATGCTCTTCCCGAGCAGAGTCGAGTGCTCCGCCGATGTCCTGTGCCTTGATTGTTAAGTCGTTCATCCGAGGCGTTCCAAGTTGGATTCAGAAACGGCGAGCCAAATTGAAGGAATGGCCTCCAAGCATGGCGATCGCAGTGTTGTTTCGTGTAAGAAATGCATAAAGCGATGATCGAAAAGTTCGGTAGCCGCGCCGACGAAGTTGCCAAGCGACTCCGCGCAGCAGGCATCTCGCGTGCGCTGATCAATGACGCGTTGGAAATAGCGTAGCAACTCGGAGCATTCAACCTCATCGCTGCAGTAGATGCACTCACGCGGCTGTCGCAGCAAGTGCAAGCCGCAAATATGGCTTGCCCAATGCATACTTACTTACCTCCGCAGGCCAGACACTCGCGTACAAGTGCTTGCCACCGGAAGTTTATCGTAATCCTAATTTCGCAAATTAGATTAAATCTGCTACTTCAACTACGTGCAGAGTACCGTCTCGGTAAAAAACAAGCCATTTTCCGTCAGGCGTAAACTCAACGAGTTTCACTACTTTTCTCTCTTTCGCGGAATACCTATTCAATACTGCGCCTGTCTCTAAGCTCCAAATCTTGACGTTCCCTTCGAAATCGGTGGTCGCTAGTAAGTGTTCGGATACCGCCATCGCGAGGGCTAAGGGCTCAGGGGGAGCGGCGATATTGATATCCTCAATTGTAGTGCGTCGTTTGCCATCCAAAGTATAACCGTGACTAAATTTACCAGTTACCGAATCAAAGGCATCCACTCGAATTTGACTGGAAATGAATATCAGCTTGCCGTCCGGCGAATAGCGCATGGCAGAAAAGCTACTAAGCGGGAATGGTTCATCGTATAGTCGGGTCATGTGTACAGCATCAAAGACTTCGATGCTGTAATCCGTTGGTCCAAAGGATGTGGGTCCTAGAATGGCGAATTGCTTCTGGTCTTTTGAGATAGCGTGCTGTTGGAGTGTCTTGACGGTCTCAGGTACGGGACCTTTATAAATAAATCCGTCGAGCGCCGAAGCAAAGGCTAGCCCGTCCTTAGTGTTAATTAAGATAAAATTTTCGGGTTGTCGAATTGGATCGTCTACGAAGACAAGCGTGCTCCCTTCCATGCGATAACCACGCCGTCTTAGCAATACTCGATGCTCATCTTCCTCCCCTTTCGAGACTAAATTCAATCGGATGAAAGAACCGGGTAAGCCCTTAATGTAATTAATCACTTCGTTTACCGATGTCCCAAGCAGTGAAATTTTCTCCCCGTAGAGACCACGGCTAAAGCCAGTGATTTCATCCCCAACTTGAATATTTCCGGATGCCGCAGCCGGGCCACCTGGTAAAAGCTTTTGAATTAGTATCTTGCCATTTTTGCCTTCCAACGTTATCCCAAGACCCCCTGGTAGGTAGTCTTTATTGAGTGGAAGTTCACGTTTTGACCCTGTTTCAATCAATCGCGATTCGCGATCAGTTTTCACCAATACCCGACTTCCGTCGGCGGAATAGGCGATGGCCGCCGCTTTGCTGTCGCAAAATTCAGACATCTCCCCATCAACAATTCGGATAAGCTGAACTTTGTCATTTCCCGAGCAGAATAGAAATTCATCACTTCGTGGGGACATTGCGATGCAAGGACCGCTCATCGAGTAAATACTACCTGAGAATCGAAACGTATGGTGATCTTCGCTTCGCAAATCGCACTGGAAGCTGGCCAAGACGACAAGTGCAAAGGACCTGATACCCCAAGAACGAGTAACGATAGACATAGACCATTCTCCACGGCCAAAGAATTTAAGAGTAAAACACTCGACGCATTGCATCGATCATATCTGACGAAAAGCCGCCATTCAATCTACGGGCGATCAGTGCGCATTTTAATTCCTAGAATCTTGACTGTGACTAGCAAAGTTGCTGGGGCAGAGGTCAACCGCAAATCGTAGCGACCAAGCCGTTGGCATTACATCCACGAAAGCTTGAACTTGGTCAGCTTGGCCTCACGTCACCGCATGTGGCAGCTTGGTTGTGACCGCCTCGGACGGGCCATAGGAAGATGGCAGACAACAGAGCGGCCAGGGTGCGGAGTCAAATGTTCAGATGAATCTACGGGAATGTTGACCATGAGCGTGACAATGGCTCACACTTGTGTTAACGACCGTCGCAAGCTCTTTTTTGACTGTCGACGTGGGTAGATGCTTGACGGTCTTGTGACCCGGGAATTGCTTCCGGTTCACGAGGCCGGTGGTCTGATACGGAGGTCCGTCAACTGGGATAGTCGCCAACAATTGCCCTGCCCCAGCTCGACTGACTACTGTATGCACGGTTTTGCGAATGAGCTGGACTGGCTAGTTTCTGTCGCGACCGTTGGCCGGGTGGTGGACTGACTCTCTTCGAGCTGGTCCTTAGCCCGACCACGGTGGCGGGCACCACCTATCGTGCCTTAACGCAGGAGTTTCTGCCATGGCTACGCTCAGACGTGCAAATCAGGAGTTGTTTCGCAGGACGCCAGATGAATGTTACGACTGCTTCGAATCCCTCTACAACCAGTGCTACGCCGATCGAGAACAATCAATCGATCGCTGGGTTCGCCCACAAGAACTGGTGGTAACTCACGATCTTACGCTAGGTGTGGGTGAAAGTCCCGACTATCGACTTAACGACTGGTCGTTTTCACAGCTCTGCCGCATGGCGGGAATCAGCAGGGATACGATCAACCGACTGAGCCCGAAGACGGCTAGTAAAGCGTTTGAAGAAACGCTGCCACATTCGGATAAGCCGATACAGCTGTTGACCAATGGCGAGCAGATTCGTTCGGTACATGGCGTCGTCTATACGAGGCTATGGAATGTCGAACTGCTCGACTTGGTCCGCGAATTCGCTTCCGACTTTACTCCACCTCAGAAGGCTGTGGACGGCACGAGTACCGGCCTCTACTGCGGTGAGCAAGATATGTTTGCTTTTATGATTGATCCGAGCGGCTGGGCCGAGATCGACGGTGAAGCCTTCGCACCAGGATTCTTTCTTTGGAATTCCGAAGTTGGAAGACGTACCTTGGGCATTCAGACTTTCTGGTTCCAGCGGATCTGCCAAAACCACATTGTGTGGGATGCAATCGAGGTGGTCGAGTTTACGCGCAAGCATACCGCCAACGTGCGGGATGGATTGAACGATATTCGCCGCATGATTGAAGGTTTAGCCTCCAAACGTGACGCTCGCAGAGATGGATTCGTCGAAGTCATGCGCAAAGCGATGAGCGAAAAGCTCGGTAGCGACGCTGACGAAGTTGCCAAGCGTCTTGGCCAAGCAGGCATTCCTCGTGGGATGATCAGAGACGCGATGGAAATCGCCCAGCAGCATGGAGCATTCACCATCTTTGCTGTGGTGGATGCACTCACGCGACTGTCACAGCAAGTGCAAATCGCTGGCGACCGTATGGAGCTCGACTCGAAGATTGGTCAACTGCTTTCGCTGGCATTGGTAGCATAATCATGGATCCACAAGAGACTTGGCGCAGGCTACTCGACGCTTGGGTCGACAACGACTGGGAGGAGGCGGAAGAACTTGCTACCGCATTGTTGTCTTGGCTTGAAAGGGGTGGCTTTCCTCCGGACGTCCTGTGCCCCACGGAGTTGGGAGTTGAGTTCAATGCAGCTCTCGCTCACGCAGCTTGTAGCTTGACACTGCGGAGGGCGAATAGCGTGCTCGCAGAAGGGAGGTGCATGCCGCAGGCTCGCTCGTTCTCGCTGGTCTGCCGCTACTGCTCGAACGAAAGTCCGTGTTCAGCAGTCGATGCAATTGCTGAGGGCTGGACCGGTATTGAGAATGTTCCCGGCTCAATATCTGTAAAGTTACCGGGTATCTGTCCGAGCTGTCGAGCTGTCCGCAGCTAAGTACGCTCAACCACTCGTTCGACTCGCGTGAGTCGCATGTCTGTTCCTGTGTCACTAATTGAAGAGGAAAATGTTCTTTGACAACTACAACCAAAGCTCGTCCCGTTCACGAAGTCCGCTTGGGCCGCATCAAAGCGGCTATCTGGGAAAATGAAACGCAGAACGGTGCGCGTCATAACGTGACGTTAACTCGCATCTACAAGGACGGTGAGAAATGGAAAGACTCATATTCATTTGGTCGCGATGACTTACCGCTCGTCGCAAAAGTTGCCGACCAAGCCCACACCTGGATCTTCGAGAACTCCGGTGGTTCGACCAATTTCGATCCACAATCCATCGACGTCTAGCTGGGCGCCATTCTCGCTGTAACATTCCTAGGGATTCATTCGTGAATCTGGACCCGAGTAGGTTTTCGGAAGGTTTTCAGACCACCGCTTGCCTCTCACTTCCGACACTTCATCGACAATTCGCCTGCGTTCCTCGTGGCTCACTGTTGAAAACTCTGCCAAAAGCCAAAAGCCTTGCTCAAACTCAGTCGAGTTTGCGGAAGCGCTGTTGCGACCAAAGGTTTTCGAGTTGTTTGTCCGCAAGGCACATGCATTCGGCGAACAATATTGGTTCCCAGTCCAATTTCTCGCGCCTGAATACCGTCAGACGGCACTCCGGCCCGCGCGATCGGCGGGGAATAGTGGGCTTTTGGCATTCCTGGCAGTGTGAGCCGTTCCCCCCACTGTAATAATAATGAACGTGGTTGAAACCTGCTTGGCCAGTCGCGTGCAGTTTTCATTCACCTTCCCAGGTTGTTTGTACGCGCATCGCTTCCGGTCAAATCGATGCTGGATTTATCGCATCCGCTTGCATGTCAGTCAGGCTGGCGATCAGCGCGGTGATGCCTTTGAGTTGCACGCTAGAAACGAAGATGCACCCCCGCCTCCCATGTTTCTTGTTTGAATCGCACTTCTACCTTCTGTCCTTTATCGCTTTCTCACCAACCGGTGAATTTTTTGAAACAGGCCACTCGTTCGGAAACGAAACGAACTTCACATTCGAACTTCAATCATACTTCGCACGAAACATACCGGCTAAGCCATATTGCGGCACACATGTATCCGTCCAATAACCAGCGGGCGTCACTGTGCAATAGGTATGAGATGTGCTCTGCTGACGTGCGTTTCGGCCCATATTGGTCGGGAACACCGACTCAGATTTGAAAGCGAAAGGAAGTAGAATCACGATGGCCAATCAAGTCGAGAATGCGTTTGATATCGCCAGGCAAGCACTTCAATTCGTAGGTGAGTTTCAAACTCCGCCAACACCAGAAGTTTATGAAGTTTGGTTTCGCTATGTCCAAGGGAGTGATCCTGAATTGCATGCGCAGTTGAAACATGCTGTCGAAACTGCAGGTAAAGTCAGCGGCGAGTTTTTGACGTCCCTACACGAGCAATTTTGCCGTATCGGGAACGAAACGGAAGCGGACATCGGAAAATCACTGTCTGCGGAAATCGACAACTTCCAATTGTTAGTTAGCGGTCAACAACAAGCCAACACAGAATTTGGTAATTCACTTCAATCCACGAATGAAAAGCTTGCTAGGGACGAGCCTTCCAAAGTAGAACTGGCTATTTGTGTGTCTGACATTTCCGATGCAAATTCTGCAATGCAGCGGCAGCTTTCGGACGTTTTACAGAAACTTGCAGATGCGGAACGCAATGTCGCTGCACTACAGACAAGCCTTGAGCAATCACAACGCGGTATGATGACCGATCATCTGACCGGTGTCGGAAATCGCCGGTACTTCGACACGTTAGTTAATCAGATTGTCCGCGATCGCGCGTACTGAGGACAGTTGCTATCTAGTTCTGTTTGATTTAGACCACTTTAAGCAGGTGAACGACTCATTTGGGCATCAGGCGGGTGATGAATTGTTAAAATTCATCGCATGTGAAATCCTTTCGATTCACCCAAGCGTTTCTTTTGCGCGCATCGGAGGCGATGGGTTTGCAGCGCTCGTTCGCGTCAATCATCGGGATGAAGCGCTCCATTTCGCAGACGACTTGCGAGCCCATTTTGCCCAAACAATTGCAGTTGACGCATTCTAAAGAAGTCGTGGGTACCGTCAAATTCTCCATGGGCTTGGCGAGACTTCGCGCATCGGATGATGGTCGTACATGGTATGAGCGAGCTGATCGTTTGCTCTACAGCGCAAAGGAATCGGGACGAAATCGAGCAGTCGTTGAACTGAACGCGACTTGACTAATCTATGGTAGACGCTCGGTGGGCGAAATTCAGAAACTGATATTCAATGGGTTCAAATGACTACCGCAATTGGTTTCGCCACTCAATCTCGTCCATCGACGATTTTCTAGACGTACGTTGGCGAGCCATGAAGCAACGAATGGGCTGGGATGGTGTTCCTCGTATCCAACCATATATTGGCTTCGCTAACGACGACCTAGCTTGGTTTCATGGCCGCGTGCTGACGAACCCGCCGAGAGACTTGCCATCCGAGGACGATAGTTGGTGGGACAACTTGCTCCAAACTTACCAGCGCTTTGCAAGCGATGAAGTTGTCGGAGTCGATGTTGACATCGATTTCGCTGGCAAGCGGCACCGCGTGACGACCGATCACGAGGGGTATTTTCACCTTGAAACCGCAAATACGCCAGACGTTCGTGGAACCCGCCCCTGGCAGTCGATAGCAATGCGGATTGTTGGTAATTCAATGATTTCAGAGGACGAATCGGCTACTTTTTCTAAAATGCTAACGCCTCCGAAAGCGGCTAAGTTCGGTATCATTAGCGACATTGATGACACCGTATTACATACCGGTATCACGGGGTTGACCACTGCCGCCCGCTTGACATTTTTCCATAACGCTCGCACCCGCAAGCCGCTACCGGGAGTAGGAATGCTTTATCACGCATTGCAGACCGGTACCGACGTTTCGACTCCGCAGCAAAATCCGATTTTCTACATATCCAGCTCGCCTTGGAATTTATTTGACCTGTTGGAAGACTTTCTCGAACTGAATGATATTCCTCCCGGACCGATGTTACTTCGCGATTTGGGCATTGATCGAAACAAATTCCTAAAGGAAGGGCACGACCACAAGCTGGAAAAAACTTTGCGCGTTATGTCAGCTTTCCCAAACTTACCTTTCGTACTCTTGGGCGATTCAGGCCAAGAGGACGCCCAGCTATATGCTGAAGCCACGAAACGAATGGCTGGACAAGTCAAGGTGATTTTCATTCGAGACGTTGACCCAGATATTGCGAGTTCGCACGACGCGAAGGTGCAGAGGTCGGTGGCAATTGCGAGCCAATATGGTGTGCCGATGCATTTGATTCGCGACAGTCGTAGTGCCGCCGACATCGCACTTAAAATGGGACTGACTGCTCCGGACAGTGTACCGAATATCGAGGCTGCGACTAGCGAAGATTTTCGCCGCGTAGAACCCACGATATGACTCTAACCTTACGCCGTTCCTGGATTCGATCACTCCGTGCCATTGATAAACGCGTTCTGAACTAGTCAGACTCCTAGAGAACGGTGCAGCGCATGCGTAATTCGATCGACCTAGCCCTCGTGGCGCGGCAATTGCTCTACCAATTCCAGGAGACAAACAATGTCAATGGATAGCGTTAGCATGATCGTGGACCGACCACTGCCAATCATTCTTGTCGTTGATGATGTGCGCTCAAATAGATGGATGCTGATGCACTTCATTGAGGGCTTCGGCTATCCGTGCATCAGCGCTGAGAACGGCGAGCAAGCTTGGGAAATCGTACAAAATGTTCCGGCTCAAGCGGTTGTAACAGATATTGAAATGCCGGTATCGACCGGAATTGAGCTTATTCACAATATTCGTAATTCAGAAGTTGAAGCGATTCGCGAGTTGCCGATTTTCGTTTGCAGCTCGCGGGCTGACGAACTAAAGATTAGAGAATCTGCGTCTGCGGCGACTGGTTTTCTTGCTAAGCCTATAAGTAGGCAGCGACTGGAAACACTTTTGACAAATCATTTAGGAGCAAGACAATCGATGCATAAGTCATTATCAAACGAACGCAGGGCGAAATACGACGATCCCGAGCTGCCGCCGCCGAAGACCCCGTCACCAGGAACTCCGGTTCCAGGTGATCCGCCATCGGTGCCGCCCATGCGAGATCCTCCAGCGCCAGATCCTGCCCCCAATCCATCGATGCCTGTAGAACCGATCTAGCAAGCTGCGGCTAATTCTCCGATTGTGCCTTAGCGTCGTAATTTCAACTCATCCTGACGATTCGGCACAAGATGTGCGATGGTGGTCTTGGAGGGAAATAGTCACGCCGGTAACACAATTTCTACCTGCCAACATTCTTTTGCACGGGTAATGAAAAAGTCATGGGAGCAGTCGACATTCGAGTGTTGCGAGATCGGCTGCGAGAAGAATTTGGCTTTCAATCCTTTCGACCAGGACAGGCCAGCGCTTGCCGTTCGGCCATGGACGGTCGCGACACACTAATCCTCATGGCCACAGGCTCGGGCAAAAGTCTGTGCTATCAGTTGCCAGGTATCGAACTGGTCGGTGTAACGATTGTAGTCAGTCCGCTCATCGCTCTGGCAGAAGATCAAGCACGACAGATCGCTCAGCTTGGTCGATCTTCAGTCATCCTCAACAGCTCCAAAGCGGCCAGTCAATTGCGCACGGCGGCTCACGAAATCTCCAGTGGAAGAGCCAGTTTCGTGTTCACTACCCCCGAGCGTCTGCAACAAACCGATTTGTGCGAGCAGTTGCGCGAGGCAGTCGTCGACTTGATGGTAGTCGACGAAGCGCACTGCGTTAGCCAATGGGGACACGATTTCCGTCCAGACTATCAAAGTCTACATTACGTTCGCAAACGGCTGGGTGATCCGCCCATCCTGGCCATGACGGCCACGGCATCGGCGAGTACGGTTGACGACATCTGCGACAGCCTGCGACTAGATGATCCAAACATAGTGACCACCGGAGTCGCTCGCTGGAATTTAAGCTTAAGAGTTCTCCCTTGTCATGATAATGCCGAAAAGCAACAGTTGCTCAAAGAGTTGTTACAAGCCGAGCGGCAGAGCCCGCTGGCTGGAGCCGTCATTGTGTATTGCGCCACTACCAGGGAGGCTGAAGAGCTCACTCAAAAGTTCAGCGCGATCGCGCCAACGCTGTGCTACCACGGCAGGATGAAAAAACAGGACCGTGTCGAATCACAGAATTCCTTCATGAGTGAAACACCTAGCGTAATGTTCGCCACCAACGCTTTTGGCCTGGGGATCGACAAACCGGATATCCGTCACGTCATTCATTACAGTGTGCCTGGCTCGCTGGAAGCCTATTACCAAGAGATCGGGCGAGCAGGCCGCGATGGCCAGCCTGCACGCTGCACGCTGTTGTACGATCGCACTGACCTACATTTGCAGAAAATGTTCGCTGGCGGTTCTATCGATTCATCGCAGCTGGCAACGGCTCATCACACTCTGCAACTAGGGGTCGAGCGCTGGGGAGAGGGGGATGCAGCCGTTACGTTAGCCAAACTGCTGGAGATCAGTCCGCAGGGCCGTACATTTCTAAAACAATCGTTGCAGATGTTAGCTTCCCGAGGACTGGTTGCTCCAGTAGGACGAGGCAGGTGGAAGTCCACCGTGGACGAAGTTCCAGTAAGTCTGCTGGAACAGCTCGCCACCCGTGCTCGTGAAAGGACTGAGAATCGTCAAATTGCAGTGCGGCAGATGGCAACGTACAGTGAATCTTCGAGCTGCCGTTGGACATCAATCCTCAACCACTTCCAGGATGAGACGGCCACCGATTGCCTGCAATGCGACTGCGACAATTGCCACGGGAAGACTCCACACATGAGCACGTGTTCAAGCCGCTAAAATTCTTCGAATGCCCTACCCGAGACGACTAGATACGTTCGGTTTGCGTCGCACGAATCAGGATTTCGTCCTGATCAAATTCGGCCTCGAGCTTCTGGCGAAAAGATTTCCACCAATCGCGATCCAGCTCGGCTGCCATCACTTCGAAGACCGCGATCTCATCCTGCTTAACGTGTCCATCTTCATCCTCCCACAACCCACTGGCCGATGAGCGTACAAAGGCAGTCACTCCGCCGAATCGCTCTGCCAGTTCCTGTTGAAGGTTTTTCAAGCGGTTTGATTCGATCTTCCGACCGTTTGGGTAGTACTGGGGAATGAAGATTTCAACAAGGTTCATCTTGGATCATGTGTTTGAACTGGTTACCTATCGGAAACGTAGCGTCCAGCCCGAGAGTTGGACCTTGGCACTGTCGAGCTCTGACTGAAGATGGCCTTCATTGTCGTAATGCAGGCGATGAAGTACGCGGCATTCAACATGAACTTCAAATTCATCTAAGGCGAACGGCCAAGGATCGATTCCGATGGTTTGGTCATCGCTTTCGCCAATCGTGTACGTTTCGTCGGTCAGAGCATGAATAATCTCTAGGCGTCTTCGCAAAGCCGGTAGCTCTTGCTGAGCCAATATGAGCGAGCAACGATCGCACCAATGAAGGAACTCGTATGCGTAGTGGAGTTCCCAAGGATCGCAATTCAGATTGACCAGAACCTCGCGGCGATGCTTGGCCTCTGCGGTCAATAGCTTTTTCAGTTGATGACTAACTGCTTGATCACGGTAGAGACAGTCCGTGTGCATTGACTGTAGTAAACCTTGCCAACGATGGCGGGCGTAGGCCGCCTCGATGCGTCTCTGGCTTTCTTCGAAGCGATCCTTCTCGGACATTGGGTGCTGCGTAAAATCCATGGGAGCCCCAGCTTCGGTTAGACGGGGCCGCCCCATGATCTCGGACTTATAATCGTCATGCTGTATGATCGCTGCCAGCGTTTCACACCAGTAATTCGGTCGCAGATCGTCCCTGAAACCCAAGGCAAGCTGCCCAGCCAGCAGGCCATGTGCTGTTTGATAGATAACCTGCCAGCCAGCGTTACAAGGGTTTACGATCATCTGTTTTAAACCAACTTAACGAAAAAAAGCGGCTATTCTCGTTCGCTCCCCACGTTCGAGATAAGCCGCGTGCGTCAGGTCTAGCGACCTGAATGTTTCTACTAATCGTGATCGGCTTCGACCACAGATTGAACCGAAATGTGTTCTGCATCGGCGTTCTCGAAGATATCCTTTGCGCGATCGACTTCCTCGTCGTTCTCGACGCGAACGGAAATCAACGCATTGCCATCTTGGAGGTACGTTTCATATTGTTTGGCTTCATATTCCGAGAAGCCCATACCGATCAGGCCTCCGGTCACTCCGCCGGCCGCAGAACCAATAGCGGCTCCTCCCAACGCGGCCATGATCGGGCCGGCTGCGATGAACGGGCCGAGGCCTGGGATCGCTAAAGCACCGATACCGGCCATCCAACCGAGCGCACCGCCCAGCAGCAGGCCGCTGCCAGCACCGGTGGTCGCTCCCTCGGGGGCTTTAGTGTGCCCTTCCACGGCGATGTCTCCGTCTTCATCATGGTGAGCCATCACCAGTGAGATCTCCGAAGTTCGGAAGCCGCTGGCCCGCAGGCTGTCCAAAATCGACATCGCCTTAGCTCGATCCTCGGCGATACAAAAGACTGCTTTATCAAAATCATGATCGTGATTCATTTTCTCTACCCTTGTTGAAGTTTGTTTTACATTGATAACTAGAGTTGTTTTGGAGTCGTCTCGGCGACTGCATTGCTGCCGACGCTCAGTTGGCTTCGACTTCTAGTTGGTCGGTTACATTGCCGGCACCAGCTAGCTTGTTGGCAACAGCGACGATCCGTTCACGTTCGGCTTGCGAGGCGACGGGGCCACGTAGCACAACCTTCCCTTGATTGGTTATGATCTTTGCGTTGCGTCCATTAATTGAGAGATCGTCGATATCAAGTACTTCCGCGCGAATCTCCGACACGAGATCAATGTCGCTCTGCTCGTTGGATTGGTCAAACGGGGTCTTTGTGTGACTATCGGCATCACGCTCATTAACCGCTGTATTGTCGCGGTCCACGACACCTTGATTGGCATCGCAGCCGCAGGTGAGCAGGATCAGACCTGCCAGAACAAACAAAACTCTCATACCGCTCTCCTTTAGAAAAGCTCCGAACTGAATTCTGAAGAAACGGGAAACTTTAGCAACTCAGCATGGGGACCGTCAGTTCGTTGGGTAGCGGGCCAAGCTCTTTGCTTATAGATACCAGCGAAGCATTTGCTATGCCAAAACTCTGAGGGCTCTTAGACGCGAGTAGAAGCTGCGTCGGCACGGCCTGCCTGTGATCGATGGCTAGCCATGTCGGCGTGCTGACAACCGTTTATTGCGAAGCTTGGCTGAAAAAGAAGCAGAGGTCCGTTCGGCGCGTGCGGCGGTGCGCGGATTGCTTGGACTTGATAGGAAGATAGAGACGTGAGAATAAGCTTGAGAGTGGAAGAAGAGATAGGCCGGCCGGACTGCGCATCCATACATGCGTTTACACTTAGCACCGAGCGGAAATAAGTCCAATAAGAAGTTAGCGGCACAAATGAAGCAAGTCTGGACCTCGCGCAATCGCTCGTTCCTGATTGGTTTGGCTCGCGCCTCGGGTGGCGCGATTCTGTTTGCACTGCCGATGCTGATGACGATGGAAATGTGGTGGCTGGGATTTTACATGCACCCCCTGCGACTGGGACTGCTAATCGTCTTGGCCGTACCGCTACTTACCGGCTTAGCCTTTTACTCGGGCTTCGAGAAGCGTGTCAGTCTCAAAGGCGCGGTCGTCGATGCTTTTGTGGGATATGCAGTCGGCTTTGTTTGCTCGGCTCTGGTGCTGACGCTGATGCATGTGATCGATTGGTCGATGTCGATCGATGAGTTGATTGGCAAAATTACCTTGCAAGCCATCCCCGGAGGCTTGGGGGCAGTGTTAGCCGCCAGCCAACTTAGCCTCTCCGAAGATGAGGTCGACGCGGAGCGCGATCGGCCATGCGTAAACGCCATACAGGGCTACCTGCGCGAACTATTCTTGATGCTCGCTGGTGGGCTATTCTTGGCTTTTAATGTCGCACCGACGGAAGAGATCGTGGTGATCGCCTACAAAATGACTGCTTGGCACGCGATCGTGCTGCTGTCAGTTTCCATGTTGGTGATGCACGCATTTGTTTACGTGGTGAAATTTCGTGGTCAGGAGGAAAAGCCCGAAGAAGATTCGTGGTGGCGAGTGTTGCTACGTTTTACCGTTGTCGGCTATGGGCTGGCTCTGCTGGTCAGCTTCTATTGTCTGTGGACCTTTGGTCGCACCGATGACACCGATGTTGGCCAATCGCTGGTCATGGCCGTAGTTTTGAGTTTTCCAGCATCGCTGGGTGCTGCGGCCGCTCGATTGATTCTGTAGATGTTTGAACCTAGGAAGAAGCTTTTCCATGAATGCAACCAAGACCGGTGGAGCTGGCGACCACGATTCGATTCACCTGCTGGAGTGGATCATCAGCGGCGTCGGTCTGCTGCTGGTGGCGGCGTCGTTGGGCTACTTGTTATACAAAGCGACAATAGTCGATCCCAAACCAGCGGTCTTCGCAGCCAAATTACTAAAGACACGGGCAACGACCAGCGGTGAAAGTGGTGTAAGTGGTGCATACGTCGCCACAATCGAACTGGCCAATCGTGGCGGTAGAACGGCAGCCAAGGTTCATGTGGTAGTAGAGCTCGCCGCTGAAGATGGAACGACGTCCCGCGATGTCGAGATCGACTATTTGCCGCCTCGGTCCACTCGGGAAGTGAGCGTGCTATTCAGCCAGCGGCCCACTGAGTCCAATCTCAAAATAAAGTTCACCAGCTACTGCGATCCATAATTCGGCACGCCAATTGCTTTTTGCTCGTCGCAGTAATCGCGTCGCAGTAGTCGCGATCGAAGCAACCTCGTTCCTACAGGGAAAACATTGTGAAAACTCTTCCAATCCGTTTGGCACTCTCAGCACTCGCATCGTTTGCTAGCGTCACCAGTCTGCAAGCGCAGCAGACGACGACTCAGGGAATCAACCAACGTGACGCGGCGACGACCAACAATCGCACGGACGCAAATCAAAATCAGCAGAACCATCAGCAGCAACAGGGAGTGCCACTCAAGCAAGCTCTCGTTCAGAAGCTCAAGAAAGCCAATGAAGCTGAGATTGAGCTCGCCAAGCTGGCGATGGAACTCTCAGAAAACGAACAAGTGCAACAGTTCGCCAAAATGATCGTCGACGACCATCAGGCCTGCAATCAGAAGTTGCAGGAATTGAACGGTCAGTCTGCCGATAGCAATCGCGCAGACAATCGTCGAAGGACAGACACAGATGCAGCCAACAACATAGGCAACAACGACGCTACAGCCAACAGGCCGCGCCCCGAGGCAGGGGTGAAGGCAGGCGAGCAAGGACGACAAACCGCGACCGGCAATGCTGATCGCCAAGGCGCGGGGATGCATGGCAATGCAATGGTGCCTGGCCAGTTGGTGCAGATTATGGATCAGGCCTGCGACAATTCGCTCAAGATGACCAAAGAGATGCTGCAAAAGTACGAAGGACAAGACTTCTCGATGGCGTTCCTCGGGCAGCAATGCGTGGCTCATACCATGATGCTGGCTGAGCTGAAGGCTATTGAAAGCCAAGGCCCTGAAGAACTCAAGTCGTTGGCCGGAGAGGCTGCCGGCAAAGTGCAAACGCATCTTGAAAAGGCCAAGCAACTGGCTAAACAACTGGAAGACGACCGAGGCACCACCCGCGCTGCGGCACGATAATGGCCAAGTCGCTCGCTCACTTCGAGAGCGCGACAAGTGGCTCTTACTCACTCAGGGAACAACGCCAATAATTTCATAAGGCTTGATCCCAACAGCGGCGAATGTCGAAATAATTGCCCCGACATTCAATGCTGAAGCAGGCACTATCCTCTCACCGCATTCGTCAAAGATCAGATTGATTCTGGACGAGTGGTAAAGGTCTGTGCCTGCTTTTTTGTGATTACCCTCGTAGTGGAGGAGGTGACGAGTCCTTGTGAAATGTTTAAGTCGAGGACTCGTCACCTCGTCCACTACCAATGCCGATACTCATTATCCACACGATGCTTTGCATCTTTACTAAGTTTATTCCAAGAGAGCATGCCATGTTGCCATCCACGAGTCAGCGAGTGCCCAGTCATACCTGCGAAAAAGTCAACGAACAGATTCGCCGCGAAACCCAGCAACGTGTCGAGCGATTTCGAGGAGCCTCGCGAGCGGCGATAAATCAACGGCTCGAAGAACTGGATCACGAGTGGGATACGGAGCGTACGCTGGAGACCAACGCAGCCACTCTGGCCGTTACGGGTTGCATTCTCGCCGCGACAGTGAATAGGCGCTGGGTCTACCTTCCGATGGTGGTCACAGGCTTTCTGCTTCAACATGCCTTGCAAGGCTGGTGTCCACCCCTGCCGATTATTCGCCGCCTGGGAGTCCGCACGATGCGCGAGATCGATGAAGAACGCGTCGCGCTGAAAGCGTTGCGTGGAGATTTTAATTCATTGACCACTAACAACGGAGCGAGCTCAGCCAACGATGTGTTACAAGCCGCTAGGCGGTAAAAGATCGCCCAAAACCATCCGCTTTGGACGTTATATTTCATCGCGGTTTCGCGGTACAATAGACCGGCGTCACCAATCGAAGTGCGCCTGTTTCGATGTTGTACGTCTAGGGCTATTGGTTAATGGATGTCCGTTCAAAGCTTGCAATTTTGGCCGACGCTGCCAAGTACGATGCGTCCTGCGCCAGCAGTGGCTCGAAGGTCACGCGATCTGGTAGTAAAATCGGCAGCACGGAAGGGATGGGGATTTGTCATAGTTATACTCCCGATGGCCGATGTGTTTCCCTCCTCAAGATCCTGCTGACCAATTTCTGCATCTACGATTGCCAGTACTGCGTCAATCGAATCTCCAGCGACACACCCAGGGCTCGGTTCACGGTCGCTGAAGTCGTTTCATTGACGATGGAGTTCTATAAACGTAACTACATCGAAGGACTTTTTCTCAGCTCTGGTATCATTCAGAATTCCGACTACACGATGGAGCAATTGATTGCTGTAGCCCAGCAGCTTCGGACCGAAGAGCATTTTGGAGGCTACATCCATCTGAAAACGATTCCCAACGCATCGCAAACGCTGATCGAAGCGGCGGGTCGCTGGGCAGATCGGCTGAGCGTCAATATCGAACTGCCGACCGAAAAGGATCTCTACCAACTCGCACCCGAGAAAAAGCGTCCACAGATCGTTGGTACGATGCAAGGCATTCGTGCGAAAATCGACCACACTCTGGATGAGCAGCGGGCAGGGTACAAACCTCCCCAATTTGCCCCCGCCGGACAAAGCACGCAAATGATCGTTGGCGCGACACCCACGCCCGATTTGGAAATCTTAAAGACCGCCTCGCAGCTATACTCTCAGCAGAAACTGCGACGAGTCTACTACTCTGCGTATAGTCCGATACCGCATGCTGACGCACGCTTGCCTGGCCAGTCCCCACCACTGATTCGGGAACATCGGTTATATCAGGCCGATTGGCTGATGCGCTTCTACGGATTCGATGCCAGTGAGATCGTGGCGGGGTCCGATCATAATTTATCGCTGGATATTGATCCCAAATTAGCTTGGGCACTGGCCAACCGTCACGCTTTTCCGATCGACGTTAACCGCGCACCGCGCGAGGCACTGCTGCGAATACCGGGCATCGGCGCGCGGAACGTTCAACGCATCTTAAGTATTCGCCGGTACAAGAGCCTGCGGAGCGATGACCTGAAGAAACTTCGCGTGGCCTGGAATCGCGCGAAGTGCTTTGTGATCACGGCAGATTTCAATCCAGAACTAGCGAATCTGGACAAGCTGGACTTGCAGGCCAAGACCAAGCCCAAATCGACTCAGTTACTGCTGTTCGATGCCGCCGAATCAGCGTTGACGGGAGAGGTTTAGTGCATTTCGAAAACGTAGTTACATTTGATCAGTGGCGAGTTGCCGTGCGGCGGCTGGTGGCTGCTGATGTTCCACCCGAAGACGTGCAATGGTCCAGCGAGGAAGCGCAGCCGTCACTATTCGCATCCCCCTCTATGCGGACTCCGCAATCGGTTCCATTTACGGTTCCGAAAGCTTTCTTGGCTTTGGCCAGCACAGTTGCTTGCCACCGCGACACTACACGTTGGCAAGTACTCTATCGCGCGTTGTGGCGATTATTGCACGGCGAGCGACAGTTGTTGGAAATTGCCACAGACGACGACGTGTACACGCTAAACCAAATGCAAAAGCAGGTTAAACGAGACGTTCACAAGATGAAAGCCTTCGTCCGGTTTCGCAAAGTAGTCGAAGCCGAGAATCGAGAAGAGTTCATCGCCTGGCATCGCCCCGACCACTTGATCGTGCGACTGGCCGCACCGTTTTTCGAGCGCAGATTCCGTGGCATGAACTGGGCGATACTCACCCCCGACGAGTCTGTGCGTTGGGACCAAGTCAAATTGCATTACGGTCCGGGCGTTGCTGCTAGCGAAGCCCCCGAGGGTGACAGACTGGAAGAGCTGTGGAGGACCTACTATGCTTCGATATTCAATCCCGCGCGGGTCAAGGTGGCGGCCATGAAACGTGAGATGCCGGTGCGACATTGGCCGACGCTGCCGGAGGCTGACTTGATCGACGAATTGTTGCAGCGCGCACCTGCTCGAGTAGCGACCATGATCGAAAAGAGTGAGGGCTTCGCACTGACGGCGGCCAGTTTCATGCCAGAGCAAACAGACTTAGAGTCATTGAAAGCAGCGGCTAGGCGTTGCCAAGCCTGCCACTTGCATCAATGTGCCACGCAAACAGTCTTTGGTGAAGGGCCGTCCACGGCGAGAATTGTAATCGTAGGTGAACAGCCAGGTGACCAGGAAGATATGCTAGGCAAGCCGTTCGTCGGTCCGGCAGGTAAACTTCTCGACGACGCCCTGCAACAGGCTGGCATCGATCGATTTCAAGTTTACATCACCAATGTGGTCAAACACTTCAAATTCACGGAGACAGCAACGCCACGAGGTAAACGTCGACTTCATCAAAAGCCCGACTCACGCGAAATTTATGCTTGTCGTCCATGGCTGGAAGCCGAGCTGGTAGCGATCAAACCCCAGGCAGTGGTCTGCTTAGGAGCGACTGCAGCACAAGCGCTGTTCGGACTGGACTTTCGCATCAGCCATGATCGAGGAAAGGTAGTGGCTACCGATTGGTGCGACCTCACTATGGCTACATGGCATCCGGCTGCCATTTTGCGAATGCCTGATGAGGCTCGACAAAGGGATATGCGCCAGCAGTTAGTCGCCGATCTTACGCTAATCAATTCCCGTGGATCACCGTAGTGGACGAGGTTACGAGTTCAACGGCAGGTCACGATGTCCAGCTACCTGCGACTGTAGTATTTAGCAAGGGGTCACTGGTCGGTCGTTCGCCGCCAATCGCTGGTCAGTAGTCCGCTAAAGCCCCAGTTGTCGTCCTCGATCTCTTGAATGACAATGTGAATGTGTTCTGGCTTTTTGTCGAGCACTTTGACCAATGTATCGGTCATCTGCTTAACGATTTCTGCTTTCTGCTCGCGCGTTGCTCCTTGGGTGATTTGCAGATTAATGTAGGGCATCGACAATCCAAACTGAGATCGAGATTTTTTCGGTTATCCAACGAGCCGTTTCCCATGATAACCGGTTTTTGCCGGCAGGGTATGCTCAGCTCTTAACGGGTTGCGTCGCCAAATATTGATTGTTTTGAGCCGCAGCTTGTTGGGTCAGCGTGGTCAGCGGCGAAGGCGACCAGGTCGATTCACTCTGAAAACCTTTGGCGGACTGGCGACCGATGCCCCCCATTTTCGGCAACAGGGTATTGGCCAAAGCGAGAATATCTCGAGTGATGTCTGGGAACAGACGCTGCAAGGCGATAGTCACGTTTAATGGATCGTGGATGAAGACGTGGCCCCGGCCTTGACGACAAGCCATCAAAATTTGCTCGGCGGCCGCTTCGGCGCTCATGGAGAGTAGTGGCAAAGAATCTGAGATGCTAAACCACGCGTATTCATCGCGATGCCGACCTTTGAAAAGTGCGTTGCGTGGGCTGCCGGTGCGCATCAGTCCCGGACACGCGGTAGTAACAAAGATGTTCTCGCGTAGCAGCTCAGCGCGTAGGCCGTTGGACAAACCTACCAACGCGAACTTGCTGGCAGCGTACGGTAACATGTGGGGAACCGCTCGTGTTCCTCCGATCGATGCAATATTGACGATGCGTCCCCAACCGGACTGCCGCATGCTAGGAAGTACTTCTAGCGTCGTGTACAGGGCACCCCAGCAATTTGTGTCCATTGAATCGTGGAAGTCATCCACTTCCATGGCGTCTAATGGACCAACCGTGATGATGCCAGCCACGTTGAAGAGCACGTCTACTCCACCAAATCGTTGGTTCACGCAGTTGATAAATCGGGCGACTTGTACTCGATCACGCACGTCACACGTTTCTGCAACAACCTCCGCACCGCGATTGCGGAGCTCACAGGCAGCCACCTCCAATTCTTCGTGATTGCGAGCGCAAATGGCTAATCGCGCGCCTTGGTCTGCCAGTTGCCTGGCAATCACCAGTCCTAATCCTCGTGAGCCTCCGGTGACTACCACGCGTTTCCCATCCCATGAAAAGTCGCGTCGTTGACGGATGACATAGCGAGTTAACTGCAGAGTTCCCCAAGCTGAGGCTGCCACGAGCGCGGTTTTCGTAAGTGTGTTCATTGGTTTTTGCCCTTATGCACAGATTAGACAGGAGTCTTGCCGCCGGTGCAGCCGAAGACTTCGCCGGTAACGTAACTGGCTTCAGGACTGGCGAGCCAAACGTAAAGTGGTGCCAGTTCAATCGGCTGGGCGGGACGCTCGAAGAGAGTGTCAGCTCCGAAGTTCTTAGCTTTCTCAAGTGGTATCGATCCAGGAATGAGCGGTGTCCACACCGGGCCAGGAGCTACTGCGTTGACGCGGATGCCATGCTCCATCGCGAGCTTCGCCAGCCCCTTGGTCATGCCGAGCAGTGCGGATTTAGTTGTCGCGTAGGGCAACAGGTTCGGAGAAGGGTTGTAGCCCTGGATCGAAGCCGTGTTGATAATACTGCCACCGGCCGGTAGCCGATTCATCGCCGCTCGACACAACCAGAATGGTGCGTAGACGTTAGTTTTAAAGATCCGATCAAACATCTCGGTAGACCACTGGTCGATCGTTTCGCGAGTCTCCTGATAGGCGGCATTGTTGACCAGAATATCGATAGCTCCCAGTTCATCAACCGTACGATCGACGAGCTCATTACAAAAAGATTCGTCGCGCAAATCGCCGGGAATGATTGCCGCTTTCACACCAACTTCGCGCACTAACTCGGCGGTTTCCTCCGCGTCGCTGGCTTCGCTTAAGTAGCTGATGGCCACGTTGGAACCCTCCCGCGCGTAGCACAGTGCGACGGCGCGACCAATGCCACTGTCGCTACCAGTTACCAGAGCGGACAAGCCTTGTAATTTGCCCGAGCCCTGATAACTCCGTTCACCGTGGTCGGGGGTGGGTGTCATTTGCTGGGTGTTGCCCGGCATGTCGATAGCAGACTGTTGATTGAAGGGTGGTTTGGCATAGATTTCACGCGGGTCCTTAAGTTGCACACGGTCTAACGTAGCGGTAGGCATAGGGCTCTCCCTAAACTAAAAAGTTTTCTTGAAATTTGACAGTTGGGGCTCGACATCGATTCAACAGGCCCAACCACCGCACCAGTTCAGCACTTTGCGTTCCAAACCACAGTCGAGTCGGCAGCCTAGTGAGGATGAACATGAGGGTGAACGCACTAAGCGCAGTCTGCTCGATTCGCCTGCAAGTCCACACGGTTCAAACCGCTCGTCGTGTGCAGCCGAATAGAAAGCAATCAGTCAGAGTTCAGTTAATAACCTTTTTCACGATTGGCACGCCATTCGCCACTACACCCCGGAGTCACAAGCCGGGTGACACTCACCTGGCAAGAACAAATCGTTTCAACACAGAGGAGAATGCCATGTTAGGCTGGGCTTTGACGTTTTTGGTTATTGCACTGGTTGCCGGTGTATTGGGTTTTGGAGTCATTGCGGGGACTGCGGCAACGGTCGCCAAAATTCTGTTCTTCGTATTTCTAGTGCTGTTCATCATTGGACTGGTCATGGGACGCCGAGCACCAGTGGTGTAGGCGAGCCGTTACATTCAATGGAATAATTTAGAGGACCCAGAACATGAAACGCGGCTTCCGAAAGAGAACGGGAAAGATCAAATACGCCTTATTGGGTTGGTTGATCGGTCTTCCAATACCGATCATCATCATTTTGCTCTTCGTCAGAGGGTGCGATTTTTAGAATGTACGTCGTAACCTCGAAATGGCGTGATCGATTACTGTCGCAGAATATTTGACATTCGCAGCAGTCGTAGCCCGCTACGTCTGCTAAGAGACGAGGATTAGCGGGAGTCGTTCTTCTTCTGGCTGCGCTAGGACGCCGCTCATGCAGATACCTGAGCTGACAGAGAAAACTCGTGCGCTGGTAGTGTCCTATATTACCATTCGCAGGGCGATTGGAGTCTGTGGTTTTTTGCTCCCAATTTTTCTTGGGCTCGGTGGCCTGCTGATTGGTGTACCCATTCAAGACAATATGAGCAGCTACTATCACAGTCCGCTGCGAGATTTGTTTGTGGGAACGATGTGTTCTATCGGTATCTTTTTATTGTGCTATCGTGGCCATGACTGGGTCGAAAGCTGGACAGCCAATGCAGGCTGTGTGGCCGCCTTATCCGTAGCCCTGTGTCCGTTAGATGCCGGCAGTGACCCGCTAGTTCAAAAGTCGATTGTCGGGTACGCCCACACTTTAGCTGGCGGCCTCTTCTTTCTCACTTTGGCCTTCTACTCCCTTTTTCACTTCCCGCGTTACAACGCAAGCTACAGCGACGGGGAGCCGCATACCTGGGAACGCAATTTCATCTACCGGACAAGCGGACTCGTGATTCTGTTTTCGTTACTCGGCATGGGAGTCTACCTATTCTTGCTTCCAACACTCTGGAAGCAATGGCTTAACCTCTGGAACTTTCTCTTTTGGATGGAGTGGATCGCAGTCTGGTCGTTCGCATCTGCATGGCTTACCAAGGGCCGTGTGATATTCGCAGAATTAGTCGTCGACCTGTTAGCGGTGCAGCGAGAGTCGATCGTTACCAAGTTTAAGGAACTGCATGACAAGCATCATTAATTCACAGTGGACCACTGGCTAACATGATAACCATAGTCAGCGGCGATCATTCCACTTTTAAGTTGACTCGCAATTGAGTCTCGCTGTTCAAATGTGCCTTGGCGATGGCGATGGCAATTTGTACGCAATGGTAATTCGGCAAAGTCCCTTGGAGCATTATCAGCCCCTCGTGCACACGACATTGAATGCTACGCACAGGGCGGTACGGCGATTTACTTAACGCCAACTGGATTCGCTGGTCCAAAATGGAACTCGAACTATCTGAGGGAGGCAAGACGTTGCTGTGCGCATCGTGTAATGCTGTGATCATAATAAACCTTCTACCTACAAATCTTGGATTTTTACAGAAGAACGTCATCGCGAATCTTGCGAATAGATCAAAACGGTATACGGCGGCAACTCAACTCGACCGCGATGGGACTTGCCATCGTAGGCATCTTCCACAGCTTCGATATCGCCGCTCGCTGACCCGCCAAAATCGTCGCTGTAGGCTGTGCGATCGCTGCTAAACCTGCGCTTCCAAGTGCCACCGGCGGGCAAGCCGAATTCGTATTGCTCGCGGTGGATGTTTGCGAAGTTGACTAGTATGATGCAATCGTCTCCAGGGCCACCCTCGAAACTCCGGAGGTAACCGACTACCTTGCCCTCACTGTTGAAGTGAAACAGATCGATGTGCTGACCGGTCAAACCACGCGAAACACCATCGCGATTTAACCGCAAACGAATTAAGTCGCGCGTCAATTTGATGATGCCATCATGAGCGTCGGCTTTCTCCCAATCGAGCTCATCAACATCCTGGAACCAACCATCTTCAAGAAACTCTTGTCCTTGAAATAGCATGGGAATGCCGGGTGCGGTGAGTGTTAGTGCAATTCCGAGAGTGGCTCGTTTCTGTGCGTACCAATTGTCGGGGGCTGCTTCGTCCACTTCACTAGGAATGCGCGACTTACCATTGGCCACTTCGTCATGGGACTCGGTGTAAATCACCCGCTGGATGGCCTCTCCGTTGTAGCGATGGCACAGTGCTTCACGAACCTTGTTCATGTCGCGTCCAGAATCGTCGGGTCGTGTGATGACATCGCGAATCGGATGGACGAAGTTCGCGTCCCACTGAGTCGAGAATCCGGCTCCCCCTTCGACGTCGGATCTGGTCAAGTAGGCATTGTTTTGTAGGTCCTCGGCGATAGTTATGGCCGACTGCTTGAATTGATGGATTTCCCGATTGATCCACTGCGTCAGTCCCCAACCCTCGGGGATTTCACGCTGGCCACTGGCATCGACGCTGCGAATATACAGCGTCATGTCGTAACGCAAGCCATCTACGTGGTAATCCTCGAGCCACATCATGGCGTTGTCACGGATGTAAGAACGAACCTCCCCGCGTCCGTAGTCTGGGCGGGTATCGCCCCAGGGGGTGCTGCTGCGGTCATCGTTGTAAAAATAGATGCCCCCCTTATCGGTTTCGCTCCAACCGTCGAACTGCCACAAATCCAAATCGCTGGGGCCGAAATGGTTGTAAACCACATCCAAGATGACTGCGAAGCCAGCCTGATGTGCCTCGCGCACAAAGTTCTTAAATCCGATCGGCCCACCGTAGGCCGTTTCGATGGCATAGGGATGAGCCGGGTTGTAACCCCAGGAGAGATCACCAGCGAATTCAGCGATCGGCATGATCTGCAACGCGTTGACCCCCAACTTCTTTAGGTGCCCAAACTTCTTGGCGAAATCATCAAATGTGCCAACAGAATCCTTATCCGTTCGGAAGAACGTTCCAATGTGCGTTTCGTAGATGACCAGCTCATTCCAATTTGGCATTTGGAAATCGTCCCCTTGCCAATCGAAATTTGGGTCGTGTACGACTCCGTTACCTACCGAGTTGGTGACTTCACGTACGCGGGGGTCGATGCGTTGGAAAGATTGCTCGCCACGCGTAATTTGATACTTGTACTGCTGTCCCGGCTGGGCTTGTTCGACAACCGTAAACCAGTTTCCATTCTCGTCGCGGACCAGTGGGTTGGCCTCTGCTTTCCACTCGTTGAATTCCCCGATCACGCTGACGGCATCCGCATGAGGTGCCCACACGCGGAAGGCGACCCCCTGCTCGAGACTAATCGGTCCCATGCCGCCAATTGCGACTTGCGGTTGATTCGGAGCTGGTAGTTCTATCATTACTGGTCCATTCATCGCTGTTTCCTTTTCTCCATGTCGGCTTTGTTGGATCGCGATGCGAGCCACATGACAAAGCCTGTGTAAAGTGATCCAAGTAGTTCCAACGGAAAGAACACGATGCGACTAATCACTAAATGTTTTCCAAAAAAATCTTCTTTAGTTTGCTGCCGGCGACTTTTCAAGCGCTAGATGTCTGCTGCGCAGTCGATGGACGAAGGCCAGCTTGTCCATGACGGCTTGCGACAAGCGTTCCGGGAGCAGAGGCATGAGCCCTAGGTCGAAATTGTACTCGCTGACTTCAATGACAATCTCCAGCACTTTGGCGACGAGCTGCTGTGGACTAGCGGCGGGCGTTAAATCCAGTTTCCGATCGGAGATGTCGTTGGCGGTGGTCGCGATGGCCATGATATCCAGGTAGACGTTGACCGTCTCAGCAAAGTGTTCCCAAGGGTGCATCGTGGCATAAGCACTCACGTAGTTCTCCGCCCAATCCGCAGGCGGGCCATGGTCATAGTACTAACGCATTGACTCGCCGTAATCTGTCACGCCAGGATCACCAAACAGTTGATGATACGCTGCCGGTGCCACACGACTGGCCCAGGACCAGTCGATGTAGTGGCCGATTTCATGACGCATATGGCCAATCAAGGTCCGGTGAGGCTCGTTCAATTGGACTCGCAATCGTTCACGATGCACGCTATCCACTTCGGCCAGATTAATCGTGATCACACCGTCTTGATGCCCTGTCGTTACCGACTGTTCAATCCCGTTTTCATCAGTGAAGTCTTCTAGGAACTCAAAACTCAGTGGATGGAATTGCTGAAGATCACCGGTGAATTGGGGGAGGCCAAGCTCTGCGACCTGCAGCAACAATCGGCGTTTGGCGGTCTCCAGCACTGCCCAGCGACGCACGCTCTCTGGAGAATCTAAGTTTGGAATCACGCTGGTAAAATCGCACCAACGGCGGAGCCGGTCAGGCTGGTCAGTGAATGACCGGCAGACATTGTGCGTCTGATTCGAGCAACGGTATGCCACTTGGCGACAGTGGTCGCATTGAAAATCCTCGCCACGAATTGAGAAACTAGACAGAGCGTCGCACTGAGTACAGCGTCCCAACTGTGCCTCGCAACGTAAGCAGTAGTTGTTATTGAAAAAGATTCTATCTCCGCACCGGCAACTGCCTGTTTTCACGATCAGGAACCCGAAGTGTTTAATTTTAGTTTCAGCTACTTGTCACCATCCACATCGACCTTAACGCCACCGTTGCCGACCTCGACGTCGACATTATCGACAGCCTCTCGCAATCCTTCGCGACGCTCTATTCTGCGCTCAACCCGGTTCTCGGCTGGTGTGTCCACGTCAATATTCAAGTGTGTGCCATTATCAGCCGGGGCCAAGGAAGGAGCATTGTTGCGAACGGTGCCGGCAGGCGAACCCGCTTCATGAACATCCACGTCACAACCAGCCGCCGCGAAAATAATCGACAGCGCAATTCCGGTAAAGCACTTCTTCATCTCTATTTTCCTCGTCCAATCCTCAAAGACTCTAAGGTGGTCCATCATGAGCAATGCCCATGATGGCCAAAAACTTATTTCCGTAGTGGACGAGGTTACGAGTCCGGGCCTGCTTAAGACCGAACGGGCTCGGAACCTCCTCCACTACCATTGCATCGGGGACTCGTGCCCTCGCCTACCAACACTTTACTTTGGATACTTCTTGCACACGCGAGTGTAAGCGTCCCGTGAGGCTGCTCTGGCTTCCTCCCAGGTTAGCGGATGGTCCGCCGTTGCCGTTTCGCTCTCCCAATGCTCGCGAGCCAATCCCTCGCGCTCGCTCCAGTCAGCAGGAGCGTCGGGGTCGTAAGCACTCCAGCCAGCGCGATAGGCTGGTTCGTAGTCGTCGTAGGTGTAGGCTTCGTCGTAGTAGGGCCGTTGCGAGTACTCGCCGCGCCAGTATTCGGTTTCAACAGTAGGGTCAATATTC
>JBGSJT010000127.1:0-16200 GCA_041741715.1 Pirellulaceae bacterium
CCTGGTAATGGGAGAGAAGGCAGCCGACGCAGTCATCGAAGGCTTGGAACGCAACGATCTATCGGGCGAACAACTGAGCAAATGGTGCGCGGATTTCAAAGGTGGTTCGCTGTGGATTCGCAAGTTGGTCGACGCGTTTTACACAAAGGAATTCAGCTTCGGTGGCTTTATGCGCGACAATCCACAGTTTCGCGGCAACCTGACCGATCTCCTAATTGGTCGTATTTTCCACAAGGGTGCTGGCGAAATTTTCCAAGAAATGGACCCAGCCATGGGGAAAAGTGCCTCGTCTCAAGCGATGGCCTAACGTACGTCAGGCTTTCTTGCCTGACTCAGTACGTCAGGCTTTTCTGCCTGACTCGGCCCTACGTCAGGCAAGAAAACCTGACCTACTGTTGCTTAGCGCTGACTTCTGACCGACAATGAAGGGATTGCCTAATTCGTCGTTTGTTGTCACTCGAGGCCGGTTGCATGCCCCGCTCTCCCATTGAAATTCTGTCGCAAGAGTTCTTGCAAGCCCGCGCCAAAATATTGGAGTTGGCCGCATTCTACGATCGACTTGCCGCGCCCGACGGTTCGCTTAGCGAGCAGCGACAGTTGCAGCGCTTGAACGCGGCCTGCTGCATTCTTACCGACGAACAGCCCGACAAGGCGTCCCGAGTTCAATTGCTGTTCAGCCGCGATTACAATCCGCAGTGGCGCGACGAGTTTGGCATCTAGGGTTTGTTTCAAAAGGGGTCTGACCCTTTGGAGGCAAGGCGAACATACTTTGATTTAACGTACTTTGATTTATAGTCAAGCCGGAAAGGGTCAGACCCCTTTTGAAACAAAGTCTAGTTTTCTTTTGAAGGTGTTGCACGCATGGATTACGTCGATCCCCACATACACATGGTCTCACGCACCACCGACGACTATGAGACGTTGGCCAAGATGGGCTGCGTGGCGGTGAGTGAACCTGCCTTTTGGGCGGGCTTTGATCGCGGCACAGTCGACAGCTTTCGCGACTACTTCAGACAGTTGACCGACACCGAGCCCAAGCGCGCGGCACAGTACGGCATACAGCATTTTACTTGGCTGTGCATCAATGCCAAGGAAGCGGAGAACGTATCGCTGTCGCGCGAAGTGATCGCCATGATTCCAGAATTTCTGGACAAACCGAACGTGCTCGGGATCGGGGAGATTGGACTCAACAAGAACACCAAGAACGAATCCACGATCTTTCTTGAGCATCTCGAGTTGGCGATTAAATTCAACCAACAGATACTCATCCACACCCCGCATTTGGAGGACAAGTACCAAGGGACGCGGATGATCCTGGACATGCTCTGTCACGATTCGCGCATTGAGCGACAGCGGGTGTTGGTCGATCACGTGGAGGAACACACCATCAAGCATGTGCTCGACGCAGGCTTTTGGGCTGGGATGACTCTCTATCCAATCACCAAATGCACGCCTCAGCGAGCCGCAGACATGATTGAGAAGTACGGACCTGAGCGGCTGATGGCCAACTCGGCTGGTGATTGGGGGCCGAGCAAGCCGACCGCCATTCCCGATTTGATTATGGAACTGCGTCGTCGCGGCCACAGCGAAGCGGCCATTCGTCGCGTGGTTTACGAAAATCCAATGCAATTCTTTTCCCAGAGCACGCATTTCGGTTTTGAGCCGCGAAGCTAGTCATCATTGTGGTGCGCAGTTTCAGCGCGTCGCTCCTGCTGGCCTTGATGCGTAGCCGCCATGGTTAAGCGGCGGCCCAAAAGTATGGCCACTTCTGCCACAAACAATCGCCGCTTGAAACCGATCAAGCGAGAGGCCGCAAACGACAATTGCAATTTCTCCGCTATTATTTTGGGTGCCCACGAAAGCGGCCATACACCCGGCCACGCGGTCCCGCTGAGGTTTTACTATTGGTATTGACCACCGACCGCCGAGGCCGTTAACATACCGCCGAGTCCACTGATTAAGGGGACGCAGTACTAAGCAACTAGCTTCTGGGACAGCCTGTGAACGCGGAAGAAGTCATTCTGATGTACCAAATTAAAGACCCTGTATACCAGGGGTTGATACGTTGGCGCATGGATATGATGAAACGTTGGTGCCACGATTTTGGCTTGAACAACTCAGCCGACATACTCGAAATTGGAACGGGAAACTTCCCATTTTCCCTCACCTTGGCGGGAGGCAATTCCAAAATCAACTTCGTAGGCATTGAGCGTGATGCTGGTCAAACCGACCGAGCACGTATTCACTTGAAGGATCAGTTTGACTCGATCCGTATGGAAAACTGCTTGTGGAACGCCGAGACAGCTACGCGCTTGGGCTCAGATGCGTTCGATGTCGTTTCCTCGTTCGAAGTTTTTGAACATGTACCGGCGGACGAAGAGTTTATTCGAAACGCATGGCGAGTTCTGAGGCCTGGAGGTCTTTTGATCGTTGAAACGCCCAATGCTGAAGTCACGCCACTTTTCGAGAAAGTATTTGGTCATTCACCGGATGGTGCCGGTGAGTACGAAGGAAATGAACACGTCAATGAACTGAGCTTCCGCCAGCTGTTCTTGGACTTTCGGAAGAATGGCTTTGAAGTCGTCGATTTCAATAACTATTATCTACCCGTGTCGCTGTGGCAGGATGCCGCTTTGAAGCCGCATGTACAAACGGAGCTCTACAAACGCATTCATTCAGCGGCCAGCATGTTCCCGTTTCTGAGTTACGTGCAAGCTATTGTTGGCAAGAAGAAATAACGCTGGCGAGAATAGTCGGTAAGAATCCATCTGTGAAAAAGAGCCAACGGAATGGCGAGTCGAAAGCTGCACCAGGAAAGGTTGGAATCCCTTGATGGCCTAAGGGGCGTCGCGGCCCTGTCAGTCTTTATGTGGCACAGTGCGGACGTGTTTTGGCCGACCCTAATCGGTAGCCAACTCAGCACTGGCAATCAGCAACAGTTGACAGGAGCATGGGACCGAATTGCGAGGCTACCGATCGGCATTCTCTTTAACGGCCCGCTGGCGGTCAGTGTCTTCTTTTGTCTAAGCGCGTTCGTTCTAACGAGAGCCGTCCTGCGTTCTCAATCCGGTACCTTGCTGGTGCTGCTTCGCCTGCCGCGACTACTGCCTCTGGTCGCGTGTGGAAGTTTATTGGCATTCGCCATACTCGGGACCGGAATGCACTACTTAGATAGACTGGCGGAAGCTAATGGCGTAACCAATTCGCGAGTTTTCGTAGATGGCATGCTTCCACCGTCATTTGCTGACTGCGCATATCAGATTTTCGTTGCGGTCTGGCACAGGCCTGCGGCGAATGAGCTTTACGACCGGGTGCTATGGACAATCGGCACTGAATTCCAAGGATCTGTAGTGACCATTGCCCTTGCCACGTGCCTATTGGGCGTGCAATCCAAGGTCTGGTCTACGATGATTGTCCTGTTCACGGGTACATCGCTCATGGGCTTAGATTTTTTTTACTTTGCAGGTGGGTATGGACTAGCGATCGCAACAGTGGAATCGTCGGAAGTATCGGCAACAACCAGAAAGCCTCGTTCCCAAGGAGGCTATGCATTGCAGTTAATCGGTTTCGGGATAGTCATTGTTGGAGGCGCAATTCATCCATCATTTGCCAGTCGTAGTTGGTTGAACATCAACCCGGCAAGCTACGTGCCGGTGGAACCAGCTCGGCTGGTTACCCACCTAGCCATCGCATTGGTTCTGATTAAGGCCGCGATCAGTCGCAACTGGTTTGCGCGCACTTTATCCTCGCCTGGAGTGCAGTATTTAGGTTTCATCTCATTCGCGTTTTACGTCGTGCATCAACCGCTGCTCTACTCAATTGGCGGTTATGTATGCTTGAGTTGGATGACGTCGTTGGGTTACGCACCAGCCGCCTTGGCCGGCGTTTGCGCGACACTGGTTGCTTCAGTCGTATTGGCGGATGCGTTGACCCGTTTGGTAGATCGACCACTCTACTCCGCATTCAAATATTGGGCACGACGCCCATGCATTGAACAAATTCCCGTGAACCAATCTTCTCTAGACGAAGATCAATGCAATGTAATAGAACTGCTTCCCAATCAAAACTACATGGGCAAACGTACTGCCTAGAACAAACTATGGAGAGTGTCGTCCAATGGTAAACATGATGAAGGTTGACCGTGAAGTTCGCCGCATATTGCGTAGAGTCCCCGTGCTAGGAAAACGCGTAGATTTTCCAGGAAAGAAAGCGAGTCGATTCGCCAGCTCAATCCACGGACCATCGCGGTCCGGCTCAATTTCACTTTGCGTCGAATCACAGCTCCATGCCTTGTCGGGCCTAAAGCAGTGTACCACTCGTCAACAAGAACAATTGCATAGTCAAGCTGCACAGTTGGTCCAATTTGAGACTCAAATTCAACAGATTTCCCGTCAACTGGAGCGGGAACAGTGTCTGATTTGGGAGAGACTCGAGTTCTCTCGTCGTGAGGTCATGTTAGAGATACAACATCTCCGTCGAACCGGACTTATCGAGAATCGGGAAGATGGTTCCCCGCAAGCTATCGTCAAAGACGCCGACCTGATTCAGCAACAGCGGGGAGGTAGCGGTATTCGCGTCAACCTTGGGTGCGGCCACAAGCCATTAGATGGCTTCATCAATGTCGATTCTCGCGATTTGCCTGGCGTTCAAGTCGTTGCTTCAGTAGACAATTTGCCATTTCACCAGAACGAATTGGCTGAGTTATATTCATCTCACTTGCTCGAACATTTCCCTCCAAAGGTATTGCAGCAAGTGCTACTTCCGTATTGGCACAATTTGTTAGCGCCGGGCGGCAAGTTCTCACTGGTGGTCCCGGACTCTCCTTCCATGATGCGACTTTACGCGGGAGGGCAGATGAGTTTTGAGGACATCTCATTGGTGACCTTCGGGGGCCAGGAATACGCAGGCAATCTGCACTATACGATGTTTAGCACTTCCTCAATGGCCGAAATATTGGAGCAAGCTGGCTTCGGTAACATTGCGTTGGTTGCCGAAGGGAGACAAAACGGTTTATGCCTTGAGTTTGAGATGACTGCGGAGAAGATTCAATAATGCGTTTTTCAATAGTGATAAGCACCTATAACCGCGACGCCACCCTCGAGAACACCCTGCAGTCGCTGCGCTATCTGCGCCACTCAGATTTCGAGGTGATTGTCGTCAATGGGCCATCAACAGACGATACGGCCAATATCCTGTCGCGATTCAGCGGCTTGATTCGGGTTGGCCTATGTGCTGAAGCCAACATTTCGAAATCACGGAACATCGGCATCAACATGGCGCGCGGCGAAATCATCGCCTTCATTGATGACGACGCCGTACCCGAGCTAAACTGGCTAGACCAACTGGAATCACATTTTGCCGTCGAACCACGTGTCGCTGGCGTTGGCGGATTTGTGCGTGACAACACAGGTGTCAGCTTCCAATGCAAGTATATCGTTTGCGATCGCCATGGTGATGCTCAGTTCTTTGAAGATGAAGTCAGCGCGCACATTGACCAACAACCGCACGCCGAACGCTTCTACTCGTTGATTGGCGTGAACTCCGCCTTTCGACGTAGTGCTCTACTTGATATCGGAGGCTTCGACGAAGAGTATGCGTACTTCCTCGATGAAACTGATGTCTGTGCGCGCTTGACCGATGCGGGGTGGCTAATTCGACAGGTTCCCAATGCCGAGGTCTACCATAACTTCGCTCCGAGCCACCTTCGGGATAACCAACGCATTCCCAAATCACTCTATTTCGTCGCCCGTAGCAAAACTTACTTCGCTTTTCGCAACGCCCTTCCCAACGTGTCGCTTGAGTCACTCTTCATTCAAGCAGAGGATGTTCGGGAACAGATTCGACGGCAGGCAGATCGGTTGCACGCCACCCAATTGATCAGCAACGAACAGCATCAGAGTCTACTCAACGACGCTGACAAAGGACTCCGACAAGGAATCAACGACGCATTCTCCTACCCGGCGGGGCAGCCATTGCAAATTGCGTCCCCTGGGGACGATCTCGACTTCCAGCGTCTCATGCCGCTGCGGGAATCAGCAGAGCGTCTGCGACTTATACTGATCACTCAAGATTATCCCCCACGCGCGTGCGGCGGCGTTGGCGTATTCATGTACCATCTGGCGGCGGGCTTGGCTGCGGAAGGGCACGAAGTGTCAGTCATCACGCGTAGCGATGGCGGACATACTGTGGATTTTGAAGAAGGGGTTTGGGTACACCGAATCCAGCCACAAAGCCACGCGAACCGTAACCACCCACCACTTCCCGACCTGCCCCAAGGCCTGAAGGACTATGCATACAGCGTGTACGACGAAGCGATTCGAATCCAATGCATTCGAGGTGCCTCGACTACTATTGCATCGATCTGGGACTTGGAAAGTGCGGGTTGCGTCGCCAGTCCAGCTTTTAACAATGTTGTCTACCTAGTAACTACCTATAAGCTCTGTTTGCCTAGCAAACCAGAATGGGAAAGCAATAAGCATTTCCGTGAACAGCACGTAGGAAAAGTCATTCGAGGCGAGGAGTGGATACTCAAGAACTGTCAACAAGTGATCGCGAGTACGCCGAGCATTCTGCGTGATGTGGCAGAGTTGTACGGAATTCAATTGCCAGCGGTGCCTGTAATTCCTTTTGGGCTCCCGAACCCCTCGATCACCAAAGTAGCAAAAGACACCCATTCCGAGCGTCTCAAAGTCTTATTTGTCGGGCGACTCGAAAAACGAAAAGGAGCCGATCTACTCCTTGAAGTGATCCCTGGGCTCCTAACGCAGCACATGAATATAGAATTTCAACTCGCGGGAAATGACCAACTTATCGTCGGCGGGAAAACCCTTAAGGCACAGTTCTATGAGCGTTGTCCGCAACTTATCCATGACGAGCGTGTTAAGTTTTTCGGTCATGTCGACGATTGCACTCTCGAAGAATTGTACGCCGATTGCGACGTGTTTACTGCGCCCAGCACCTACGAGTCCTTCGGACTCATCTTCCTTGAAGCCATGCGTTGTTCCAAGCCTTGTATAGGAACGGCAGTTGGTGGGATCCCAGATGTGCTTTCCGATGCCAGCGGAATTCTGATACCACCAGGCGACGCGCTGGCGCTGAGTGAAGCAATCACCACTCTTGTCGAGGACCGCTCTCTTCGATTGCAATTGGGAGAAGAAGGAAGGAGAGTTTTCGAACGTCGCTTCTCACTAGAGACATTTGTTCACGGCATGGAAGATCAGCTTTCGCGCACTATTCGCCGAGTCGCATAGCCCATTTACCACCTAATTCGTCTAGGATTGGGGCACCGCCTGGACCACATTGTTTCCAGTGCTTATCCCCGCGATAGACACGCTGGAAATCTCAATTCGTTTGCAAGGCTCAAGAGACAATGAAGAATTTCTTACGCGCACTACGTATGGCCCGCCAATATTGGTTGTCTGTAGTGCTAGCTGCGGTTTGCTCTTTTGCTGTGGCAACTTTGTGGGGGGCAAATATCGGGGCCTTCTATCCCATTTTGGAAGTCACCATTCGTGGAAAATCGATGCAGCAATGGGTTGATGAAGAGCTTGCCAAACAAAACCAAGCCTTGAACTTGGTCGATAGTAAAATCATCACCGAGAAAAAGCTCCTGGAAGCCATGCCGCAGCAGTCTGTTGATCGGACAGTCAAATCGAGTGAGATTGAGGTTTTACAAGCGGAGCGCGGCGTCCACCAAGCCCAACATCAATATTATGCCAAACTCAAGCCATGGATTGATCGCTTCGTTCCCTCCAGTCCCTTTCTTACGATTTCACTCATCGTGGTGGCACTCTTGGTGTCGACAATGGTCAAGCATTTCTTCTTGATCAGCAATGAAGTGCTGGTGGGCAAAGTCGGTTTGGATATTTCGCGAAACCTGCGCGATCGCGTCTTTGAGAAGGCACTCATCATGGATCGCAGTTCCTTTGCTGCCCGTGGCAACGCGAGTTTCGTGACCTTGATTGTGCATACGACCGATATGCTCTCGACCGGCCTAATTAGTGCTTTGGGAGCCGCCCTGCGCGAACCGCTTAAAATCGTGGCGTGCTTAATCGGCGCGTCGATGATCTGCTGGCGCCTGCTGTTGCTGAGCGTTTTGGTGGCCCCTGTGGTGGGCGTACTTTTGTACTACGTGACGCGGAGTATAAAAAGTGTCTCGCGACGCATGCTTGAACGCGCTACCGGTTTTCATGAAGTACTACTCGAGGCACTGGCCAACATTCAAACTGTGCAAGCCTATCGCCGTGAGGATGCCGAACAAGCACGATTTGAGGCAGCCACGCTGCTAATGCGTCGGTTCTGTCTGAAATTCCTATTCCTGACGTCGCTCTCCAAACCGATTATCGAATTTCTAGGGATCGGTATGTTGGGTACGACGATCATCGGTGGTGCTTATCTGGTGCTCAACCAACAAACATCGCTGTTGGGAATTCGCATTTGCAACGAGCCACTAAGCGTCTCCGCGCTGTTAGTCTTCTTCGGTATGTTGGTCGGTATCAGCGATCCGTTGCGTAAGCTATCCTCTGTCTATTCCTTGGTCTATGCCGGTACGATCGCGGCGGATGCTATTTTCCCGGTCCTCGACCACGCCAGCGCCGTGATCGACCCCCTCGAACCTGAGGTCCTGCCGCGTCCCCACCAAAACTTGCAGATCAACTCAGCAAGCTTTGCGTATAACAACTCCAACCACAAAGTCATCGACGACATTTCATTGACGATCCCCTTTGGTTCTACCGTGGCCATCGTGGGTAGTAACGGGAGCGGCAAGTCCACTCTTATCAATCTCCTCTGCCGTTTCTATGACCCGAGTTCTGGTAACATCCAATTTGACGGGATCGATTACAAAGATCTTCGAATCGATGATGTGCGCTCACGCTTCGCACTAGTCAATCAACAGACCGAACTGTTCAATGAAACCGTCGCCTACAATATTCGGTACGGTCAGCCTGATGCCAGTGACGAAGAGGTCGAACGCGTCGCACGAGCCGCTCATGCGCACGATTTCATTTCCACCGTTCTGGAACAGGGTTACCAAACTCGCGTCGGTCAGAACGGTAACCGACTCAGTGGCGGGCAGCGGCAACGCATCGCCCTGGCCCGGGCTCTGTTGTGCGATCCGGAAGTCTTGATTCTGGACGAAGCGACCAGTCAAATCGATATGCAAAGCGAACAACTCATTCGTGAATCGCTGTCCGACCATCGGGGCGAACGGACCATGATCATTATCACGCACCGAGAAAAGCTCTTGGAATTGGCCGACGTAGTGTACGAAGTTGTGGACGGACGACTAGTTGAACGCCCACACCTGTCCTCCAAAGCCGCGTAGGTTCTCCACTATCAGCTCGACGCGCCAGCGAGTGAGACGCAACAATATCAGCCGATGTCCCGCTGTGCTGCTTGAGTGAACTGTGCGATCTGCCCGCGCGACACCGCCAACATGTCGGCGTTGGCTACATGATGTTGCACGTACCACTCGACAGCCTTCTCGATGGCGGTGGCACAGGGCCAGACTGGCTGCCAGTGCAACAAACGCTGCGACTTTTCGATCGAGACCGAAAGGTAATGAGCCTCGCTGCGAAGCGGGTCCACCTCTCCAATAACCATCCCCGGTGTGTTTGGCCAATGCTCGAAGAAAATTTCCGCCACACGCGTGACTGGAAACGCGTGCGTATCGGCCGGTCCAAAGTTAAAGCTCTCCAGTTCCTCACTACGTGGCAGCCGGGGGACCACAGCGGCGACAACCAAATAGCCCGAGAGGCAATCGAGTACATGTTGCCAAGGCCGCGTAGCGCGAGGATTGCGAAGCACCAACGGCTGACCGGCGAGCGCTGCGCGGACGCAGTCAGGGACCAAGCGATCGACGGCATAGTCCCCTCCCCCAATGACGTTGCCAGCTCTCACTGAAATGACTTGTGATCCGTTGGGATGGCTGTCGAAATAACTTCGCCGCCACGATTCGGCGACCAATTCGGCTGCAGCCTTGCTCATGGAATAGGGATCTTTCCCTCCCAAGGGATCGTTCTCGCGATAGGAGAAGTGCCATTCACAATTGCGATAACACTTGTCGCTGGTGACAAAAATCGTATGACAAGTCTGATTGAGCCGCCGGACAGCCTCCAGTACGTTGGCGCTACCCAGAATGTTGGTTTGTAATGTGCGCAACGGATCAGCGTAGGCTTCGCGCACCACCGCCTGAGCGGCCAAATGAAAAACATAGTCGGGCTGCGCGCACTGCACGGCTGCGGCTAGGGCGACTGCATCGGTTATATCGCCGGCGGTATCGCTACGAAACACCGCATCCTTGACGTGCGCATAGATGCCGTCAGGTTGGGTGGCGGGGAGGGCAAAACCGTGGACTTCGGCTCCAAGTTCGGAGAGCCACAGGCTCAACCAAGCACCCTTGAAACCGGTATGCCCCGTAACCAAGACCCGCTTGCCCGACAGTGATGTTCTGACCGTGTCGACCAGTTCGTTATTCAATGGGATTCAGCTCTTAGCGTGGTCTCAATCAGAGAATCAAAGCCAAGGCACGGTGCCTCTGCCGCAAGAGTTTAGTTTAGTACACCCCTGCGCCCAGTTATACCCCGCACACAGCGCATTGAATCCTTGGTATTGTAGCCTCAGTGGCAGACACAACCTATCTCATCGCTACTTTTTGCCAGCAGACTGTGGTGTCAGATCGATGTCGAAAGGAGTGTTGTCGCTCACTTCAACTTTCAGCCCACTCCGCTCCGGCGACTGGTACTTGAGTGGAATGCTCTTGGGGTTGACCAGTACAGTCTCGGCCATACCTTCTGCCGACACAATCTCCTCGGTCAGCGGTAGTAACATGACACGATAGCTCCCGGCCGGCAGTTTAACAGAATAGTTCCCGCCGGATTGGATGTCCGTTGTGGCCGCGTATCCAGCCGTTTGGTCTTCGAGCGTGATGGTCCCCTGTTCGACCGGTTGCCCTCCAAGTTTGACACTCCCGGAGATCGTGTACATTGTGGGACCAGTTGGTCCACAACCGACGCAGACCAACAGGAGAATTGAAAAAAAGCTAGGCAGTTTCATCTTAAGCCTTAAAAAACGTAGCATGCGAATGAGATTGTCGCTGATTCCTCCGCCGGTCACTGCGGCGCAGGCGAATCGTTTTCGACCAGTTGCGCGCGTCAGCTGTGAAGCGCCGCAACTGATTTTAAGCACAACACCATCAATACTACGGAGCGATCCCCTACTGTTCGACCGAAACCACGTTGCCATCGTCCTTGTCGGCCAAGTTGCGGAGCGTATTGAGGTCGACGGAATCGGAGATGAAATGGACGGAACCGTCGCACAAAACGCACATCACCCCACCGGTATGTTCCGAGTTGAGCACTGTGTTGCATTGCTCGCGAGCGCTCCACGGATTGGCCCCCTTGGCATTGGGGGCTTCGCGCACGGTGGTGACGCAGTAACAACGCAAATCCATCGAACCATTCCCAGCCGTACCGTGGGCACCGGTAGACGACCACGTGTTGTCTCCATTGGGAATGCGTGGGTTCTTGCTCCCCATAGGGAAACTGCCGGTAATCGAAGCAGCCGTGCGGAGGTCAGAAATCTTGCTTCCATCAAAATTCCGCACAAATCCAGATTGTTCGCTGATTGCGAACGTGTTTGATGTGCCGTCGGTAATCGCGCCAATGGGATGGGCAACACTCCCTGGGAAAATACCTCCCCCGGAATGGTGACTTTGGCGTGCGAAGTGATCGGTGCTGCGGTGTGCGTTGCTACCGGCTATCAGTACGTAACTGGGCCACTGTAGGTCGAAGGCGGGCTGTCCGGTGACAGCAATTCTGACCGTTTCCGGATGGGCCGACGAAGGACAGCGATAGACCGGAAAACGGGCTTGAGCGAAAATCGGACGAATGGCGTTGGTATTGGTCGTGTTTGAACCAAGCCAGTAATTAGTATCATCGCCAAAGCCGTACACGGCGGCCTGTTGATATAGATTGCCCTGCTCGAGAAATTGCAAAATGCGAACAAAGGCCGAGGCTGTGTGCCAAGGATTGGAGGCATTAGCTCGCTTTAACGCTGCTGGAGGGAGTTTTTTGTAGGTCGATTCGTAGTTCAAGACGGCCAAGCCCATCTGCTTCATGTTGTTTGAGCACTGCATGCGCCGCGCCGCTTCACGCGCTGCCTGCACGGCGGGTAACAAGAGGCCAACCAAAATCCCAATGATGGCAATCACCACCAACAATTCCACTAACGTAAATCCGCGACGGACGTTCATGCTATTCAACCTCTGGACAATGCCAAGTAAAGATGAAAACTGCAACGAAAACTAAAAGAGATATCGCATACTGTGCTAAGCCTGCGGGGTTGTCAAGCGAGTGAGCCCATCGTACCGTTTGGATTGCCGATTAGATAAAGCATTGAGTCTACTATCCCCTTACTCACAACCTTTAAATTAAGAAAACACCGTAGATTCCTAACTAGCATTTAATCTTCGAAAGGCTTTATGGTGAGCGGCAGAAATAACTTTGTCGTCGCCGGTCGGTTCCTGCTGGCTGAAGTCTGGCGACTCCAGCTACGACGGGTAAAAGGTTCAATCGCCGGTCGCACAATCATGAGATCCTACATCGCTGCGAGGCTCAGGTATAATGGTCACTGTTCGAAGACGCTTTTTAACGAAAGTTACCTCTCATGTTTCAACGCTGGGTGCTCACCTTGTCCCATGGCTGCATAGTGGCGATGTTCGTCTGCAGTACCGCAGTCCCCCAGGAAAAAACGGCGGAAGATCAAGGGGCGGGGCAGCCATCAGCTCAGGCCAGCACGGTCGATGGGGTCGTGCCACCAGCTCGCACCAAATATTTGGGACGGTCCATCGCACAAACGATGAGCTTTCATGGAGCCCCGTGGTTGATTCGCGACAATCGCGAAGACGAAGAGCGACCAAGCGATGTACTGAAGCAGCTTGAGCTTAAACCAGGAATGGTGGTCTGCGATTTGGGATGCGGCAACGGCTTTTACACGCTGCTCATGGCCCCGCAACTATCACCTGCGGGTAAAGTCCTGGCTGTCGACATCCAACCCGAGATGCTCCATCTACTAAAGTTGCGAAGCGAGTCGGAGGGGATTGACAATGTCGAGCCCATTCTCGGATCGCTCATCGATCCGCGTCTACCCGCAGGAATCGTCGACCTGATACTGCTGGTCGACGTCTATCACGAATTCTCGCATCCCGAGCAAATGCTCGCAGCGCTGCGTGAGAGTCTAGCCCCCGGCGGCTTGATTGCACTACTGGAGTACCGCGAAGAAGATCGCAACGTACCCATCAAGCCACTGCACAAGATGAGTAAGCGACAGATCATGAAGGAGTATCGGGCCAACGGATTCAAACTGGCCAAGCAGTACGATGGCTTACCCTGGCAACACTTGATGTTCTTCGAAAAGGATCCCACCTGGAACCCCGCCACCATCAGCGGCGCGAATGACGAATAAAATAGACCGACAAAAAAGTCTAACCGTTCACGGCTTTTAGCGTTGAATGTTTGGGTTCTTAATTTTGATCGTACTCTTAATCCTAATCTTGCCGGTAGCGGTATGCTTGAGTCGAATTCTTCAAATGTATATGGCGCGATAGGTTTTCTAAGGCATGGCAGGGCAAAAAGAATCGCTGTGAGCGAAAATCACTCAATACTCAAAAGCAAAGCCTCGATAGACTATCAGTCCTACCCAGGCCAAGCGATCCGTCATGCTTGCTCACGCAAGGGCTACTGGCACATGTCCAAAACCAATGCCAGTGGTGTTGGGCTCACCAACGCCTGGCTTGCCGAACAAGGCTTGCTCAGCATCAAGACTCTATGGGCAAATCTTGCTCCAATTCGTCGAACCGCCTAGTGCGGAGCCGTATGCTAGGTGGTGTGCGGAGGGCCGTCCGAGATGGCGGTCCTTAACCGATTCAGCCGTCCCATTGTGATGTGCCTGGCTGCATCTCATGCTCGGTCAGTTACCTGTGAACAGACTGTTCCGTACCAAAAACCGTCCGCCCAGCTTAAAAGGCACTCCCTCTCCGGTAAGGATTTTTCCGGGATCTCCTCCCCGTTCAACATGTAGGTGAAGATGAGGTTGGCTCGTGTTTGCTGCCGTCAAGTTGGTCACTTTGCGATACCCACGGAAGCCGGCAACAAAAAGAAGCACTGCGAAGCCATATCGGAAGTAGTAGCAAGTGAAGTCCCAGCGAGCAATCAAAAATATCGGGAAGTAAGCTGCAAGGATTGCGAGAAAGTGTATCAGCCACTCAAGTCGAGATTTCGGACACGCACGCCACAAAGACAACAGCAGGATCGACGGGAGAATTAGTTGAATGGCAAGTTGGAGAAGCATGCAGCACTCAGTCGAAAATTGACACTCCCGATGGCCCCAGCTTGTGACTTCGCGGAAGACGGGCCGAACGACAACCGTAACCGGGCGGCTACGATCGAGTCTGAATTCACAAAAACGCGGTGACGGCCGCTCCGGTTCATGGCTTGGTTCGCCAACTGTGCTGCGCGACGGCTGCCCAGATCATGGTACATCTGACGTAGCGGCCGGTTTGTCTTTGGCGTCCTTTTTATCCGGAACCGGCCGACGATATCCGACAAGATACAGCTCGCTGTCCTTGGGTGCCTTGAACTCTTTGGGAAATGCTTTACCGGACAGATCATAACATACACGCATCGCATCGGCGTTTTTGATCTCATAGATGGCGAGGAACGTCTTGCCCTTATTGGGGCCAGCGGTGCTCTTGATCGTCATTCGTTTCGGCGTTGTTGTCTCGTCGAGAGTGAACGTCCCCTTGTCCGAGTGATCTTCACCATCGACGGTAACTTCGTACTTGTCCTTATCGATTCTTAGCGTAATTGCCTTAAGAGCGGGTGGGGGCAACAAGACTCCTCCTAGCATTGCGCCAATGGGCTTCCAAATCCCGTCGAATTGGAACTTGCTGTTGTCTTGGGTGGATTCAGCGCGTTCGAGGTTCTTGGTTTCGTCTCCTGTGGCCACGTGAGCTGAGACGAGGCACAGGATCAAAATGAAGGGGCTGCATTGCATGTGTCACCTTGTGTCAAATTCGAGTAAAGACTTTGTTGGCTAAAGACGAGGATCACCTCGTCGACGGGGTTAATTGTTTAGTGAGTCGGACCGGCTCGGCGACTGAGGGCGAGTAGAGCGTTGTCTCGTTGGTTTAGGTTAGGGTTTGTGTTCACGGTTGGCCACAGGTTTCCCGATGTGGTATCACAATATTATAACCTTGCCTCATTGACAGTTCGGCCCCTCTCAGAACCGGACGTGCGCAGTTAACCTTACCAAACTTATTCTCGGAGGAAAATCATGTCGGACCGTTTCCGAGTCCTGCGGAGTATGTTTACATGAAGATTCTCTTTCTCCACGGCTGGCATTCTGTACCCGGAGGAGTCAAACCGACCTACCTCGCCAGTTCCGGCCACGTCGTTATCAACCCCGCCCTCAATGACGACGATTTCGACGCTGCCATTCGCACTGCTCACGCCGAATACGATCAGCAACAACCTGACGTGATCGTCGGCTCTTCCCGTGGAGGAGCTGTCGCTTTGAACATCAACAGCGGAGCGACACCCCTTGTTCTGCTTTGCCCCGCTTGGAAGAACTGGGGAACAACCGCGACACTCAAACCAAACTCTGTGATCCTGCACTCACGGCAAGACGACGTGATCCCCTTCGCCGACTCTGAAGAACTGGTCGCCAAAAGTGGTTTGCCACCTGAGACGCTCATTGAAGTCGGAAACGATCACCGCCTTGCCGATGAAGAATCGCTGTCAGTCATGCTGTGGGCATGCAACTTGCTGGCGCTAGGGGAACAACTGCCTTGGCTGGAGAACAACGAGCCACAATCGTCAGCCATTGCCCCCAGCCACGGCAAAGCCACATCACAGGAAGATGCCAGCTATATTTGCGATGCCTGCGGTGAGGAGATCGTTATACCGCTGGACCTTTCCGAAGGCTCCAGTCAGACGTATGTTGAGGACTGTCCAGTCTGCTGCCGAGCTAATACGATTCATGTCCAAATCGATGACGACGGCAATGCTCAGGTCTGGGCTGAACCGGAACAGGACTACGATTGATCCCACTCAGAAGGCGACAATATGACTTCGAACAATACACCGACAATTCGTAAACCGAATGAAGGTCGTACCATCGCCGTCGTCGGGGACGTGTACC
>JBGSJT010000128.1:0-2741 GCA_041741715.1 Pirellulaceae bacterium
GTGGGTTGCCGGAACCGACTAGAGTATGATTCGGTTCAATCACTTTGCGACGACCGGTAGCCGTATCAGTCAGATCGACACCGAACACGGATGTAGCACCAATACCGCGTTGCCAGCAGACGAGACTTTTGGCGTTGTCGATCGCGATGACTGCAAATGCTTGCTCATTCGGAGTGCGTGCAAAAACATCGGTGACCTGCTTGGTCGCCTGGGTCCAGCGATCTTTGCCAGTCAGCATGCAATAACGACTCTTTGTGTCGATGACGACGTTTCCCAGCTTCGTCGGCAGATGAAGTTGCATTCCTTCCCAGCGACCTGAAGGAAAGGGTAGGAACTTGTCCCTCTTTTCTTGCTGACTTTTTTCTGAACGCACGAGGTCGAGGAAGTTCGATTTGACACTGTCGGTGAAAGTGATTTGCTGCTCCCAACCGTCCCAACTCACGACGCTGACCACTGCCTCTGATTGAGAGTCGCGTCCCGCGAGATATCCTGTGCCATCAGGCAACATGGGGCTAACACCAAATAGCGTATACATTGCCGTCAGTGGCATCAAATTGAGTTCCGCCATCTTGTAGGTCTTGACGTCAAAAACGACGGCTCGCAAAGGCCCATTATCGATCGCGTTTCCGTAGGTGATGATGATCCTTTTACCGGTGGGACACCAAAAGCACCGGGTTGGTGCGATCTGTCGACGCTCATCCGGCGTTCCCCAGCTCTGTTCGTCATTCCTGACTGTGGAGCCATCTTCGAGTTTGAGGAAATTGATCGACAGGTTGTGACCATTGGGCCCGTTTAATGCCAATGCCGTGGCAACGAACTGATGGTCTGGACTGATCGCTGGCAGGTTGGGTTTGATGCCCATGGCGGGCACGAGCTGCAGCGAGCCCGCTTTGGCAAGGTCGAAGTAGTCCATCGACCCGTCGGCACGGGTGAACACGAATCCTTTGGAGTCGGGTCTCCATACCGGTTCACCGGTCATGTCACATCCGGCTGTCCCTGCCAGTGTCAAGAGGATCGCTAGGATCCAGTGGTTTCGGGGAGTCATGAGTTTCCTAAAGTTGATTGGGAAAGACTGTGAGTTTGTGTCACCGCAATCGGATGAACCTCATAGTCAGTGGGTTTGTGTTGGCGCGATGACGACTATCGGCATCGTGCGAGAGAACGACTTCCCGGTCCGTTTTGGCGAGCGAGTGCGAACACTGTGTAAAAAGCAGGGCTGGTCGCAGGAAGCGTTCGCGCACCAATATGGACTAGACCGGACGTACGTCGGTGGGATTGAACGCGGCGAGCGAAACATCGCGTTAAGAAACATCGAGCAAATCGCGAAGACGCTCGGTGTGACACTCAGTCAGTTGCTGCGTGGACTTTAGAGGCCGTCACTGATCGAGGATCACCGTGACGCATCGTTGGCCGGGCTCGCATGGTGAAGGAGGTGCAAGCAGAAGCATCGAAATAGGGCGTTGGCCTTCACAGATGAGATAGCGGAGGTTGCCCGTAATTAACTGTTGACGCAGTCGTTCGATCGCGTAATCCGAAAGTAGCGGTTGAACATCGTCATCAAAATAGTGCCGCACTGCTTCTAGCCCGCTGGTCCCCATTTCATCGGACCAGTAACGCAGCGCCGCTCGCAACGTGGCAAGTTCGGTAGGTGTGAGCATTTTTGTATATGAACCACCTTTCAATTTTGAGAGGGTTTTGCACGGGTGACGCTACGTTGTCCAGGCTTCCGAGCGATTGAGTGTTGAAAGATTCCGGGACGCTCAGCATCTAAGCATCGACCACTGGCCCACGTACGCAAGTTTTCGACCGCTTCGCCAGCCGTTGTGGCGATCGGTACGATGTTTTGTGCAGACTGCACTAGTGGTAAATCCAAGAGCGCAGCGAGCCTACAGCACGATCGGATTTCAGCGCCGGTCCATCGTTCATCCGTGGGTCGTTTCTGTTCGGCATCAAGTTGGAACAATCCGATGAACTGTTCCCAGATTCGATCCTTTTGCGCACGCCCCGGTAAATCCAAGAACACAATCGCATCAAAGCGCTCTGCCCGAGCCAATTCCGGCGGCATCCGCGAGACGTCATTTGACGTAGCAACAAGGTAGACATCCGAGCGATGATCGCTCATCCACGAAAGCATGGTGCCGAACAGTCGTGATGAAACACCCGAGTCGTTCTGACCCGAACCTGCCACACCACTGAGTGCTTTCTCGATTTCGTCTATGAACAAAATACAAGGGCTCATCGCATCAGCAATCTTAAGTGCCTGTCGCACATTCTTCTCCGTCGCACCGACGAGACTGCCCATCAATGCCCCGACGTCGAGTACCAACGTCGGTCTGCCGGTTTCGTTACCCAGTGCCTTTGCAAACGCAGACTTCCCCGTGCCAGGTACGCCCAGTAAAAGCACTCCACGCGGCTGCTTCAGTGGGTTGTCTCGACTTGGCTGGAGCAGTGAGCGCCTGCAAAACGCTTTCAAGTTTTCAAGACCACCCAGAGAATTGAAATCATCCTCACCTTGATGAAGCTCGAGCAGTCCCGACTTCTTCAGTGTCGACGTCTTGAGTTCCCACACGGATTCAGGAGTGATCTTTTGGTGTCGGACTAGGCTCAACGAAAATGCGTTTTCTGCTTCCAACGCCGTCATCCCTGAAGCGGCATCAAGCACTCGGTCCATTTCAGCCGGTGCGGGCAGTTCGCCCTCTTCAGTTGCGATACCGCGAGCGATCTCGGCCAACTGTTCCTTC
>JBGSJT010000129.1:0-2360 GCA_041741715.1 Pirellulaceae bacterium
GCAAGGGCAACCGTCGGTGGCACGAGAAGGTCAACTCGTGGAAGTCGCCCGGCTCGTGGAATCGCTCGACGGTCTTGCGATGGCCGATCATGGCCGAGGAGCCTGATGCGGTGATCGCCATCGTGCAAGGGACGAGTCGTGCCGAAGGGACGAAATGCATCCACAAATGACGTGTTCACAAGTTAAATCCGTCTGGGGTCAATGGGCTGCTACGTCCGACCCCGCCCGCCCGATTGTGGATCAATCGAAGACACTGGTGGAGTACCACCAGTGGCACCCAAAAACGACGTGTTCACCAGTGCCACCCGCCGTGGGGTCGGGGGAAGGCCGCGCCGCTGAATCAGCGAGTCGACATAAACTTCTCCGATAGAGGGCCGACGCACGGGAGAGTTCACGGGGAGGCGGTCTTCGATCACGCGACAAGCTCGTGATCCACCGGTTTCCTCTCCACATCCATGCTCTCTCTCAGTATGGTTTAACAAAATCGAGCCGCTGCCCAAAGAGCCTTATATGCTTGAAGGTACACTGGGTACACTTCCCGACATTGGTGCGAATCGACAACCAATGACCATCGCTGCTGTGCGTCGGTCTTGGGTGGTAGCATCTCAAGATACATGCGACCGCTCAACTGATCCTTATCCAAGAAAACCGCAATGTGTGTAGGGATAGCCATTGACAGCTTAATCTCGATTCGCTTTTGCACTGCCTTTGGCAGTTTACTCTTCCACTGGCACAGCTTGTCGATGTTCGCCTGTAGAACATCTTTCAGAGGACGATGATAGTCAAGCGTCTCTCCAAGACTATCAAGAATCGGGTTCGGAGCTGCGGCATCACCTGCATCCACCAGCAGGAGCTTGATGCAGCACCCAGCCTCTGCCTTGGCCTGTAACGTGGTCAATTGTTGGAGTACAACGAACGCCAAATCGATGCCAGCAATATACAATTCTTTCCTCGCCGACTGAATCATGTCGGAAAATGTGGGCATGTGTTCTCGGCAAGCATAAATCGCGCTAAAGCCCCGATAAGGCCCGCGGCTTGCCTTTTGAATTTCCAGCAATACATTATTTTGGTGTCGCACGAGTAGCAATCTACGCTCGATAACCGCCGAAACAATGTACAGGGCAATCAGCAGCGTAGTGAATTTATCGAGGTTGTCTTTGATGTACTGATAATCCAAAAGTCCAAAGAGATCGAGGCACAGCAACACCACCGCAGCCGAGGCCGCAATACCCAGCACCAGGTCGCCGTACAACGACGTATCAGTCCACCATCGCTTTTTCATTGTTTTTACTTGTTGGTATTTGCGGCTACTGGACGACGACATGGTCGCCGATTGCGACGCTGAGCAGATCGGCTGCACCTTTCGAGCTAGGCCTCGTTGCCTTTAATTGCAACTCCAGCATGCCAAGACTGCTACCAGGTCCAATGATGAGTGCGCCGTCTTGGATGAGTTCATCACCTCTCTTGAAATCGAGTGCCAGGGTTGCTGACATGCCGTTGACGGTGAAGCATCCGTGTTCGTGAGAGGGCAGATCAGCAACGGTGGCATTAAGTTTCACATTACCGAAATTGTCAATGTGGAGAACAGTCATCTTCGGTATGTCGAGTCGAGTTACGTTCTCGAGGTATAGGTGTCCGCCCAGGCTCTCAAGTTTCTGCTTCGCGATCAGCTTGCCTGATGTTGGTGCAAACAGTGAACGGCCGAGGAACTGATCAAGTCCCCAGTCATCGAAGTCGAGTCGGACGACAGTTGTAGCTTCAAATTGATCCAGCAACATTGAGACCGTGCCGGTGTTGGGGCCGACAAAGTAAAGATCGGGTTTGGCGAAATATAAACCGAGCGGAATCCGGTTGACGCCGGGCAGCCGAGGATCGCAGCAGCCGATCAGCACTGAACCTCTTGGAGCGCGCTCAGCCATAAGTCGCACAAGGAACGCACAGTTGATCAAGCTAAATTGTTGCGTCTGAACCGGAACGAAAGGGGTTCCCAAAGGTGCGCAGGCCAGCGCCGACACATGACATTCTGCGACCGCGACATCACTCCAATCGCAGCAGGCGATGATTGCCGACACAGTCTTCTCCTGTTAAGGGTGCTGCTTCGATCGCCCTCCTGCCGCCTGTTCTGAAAATGCGCCTTACGCGGCGGCTTCGTCGGGCTCCAGCGTAACCTTGTGGCCGAGCCTCTGCAAGCGCCTGACGAGTTGCCGGGTCATCCGCTCCAAGGCGGAAAAGGGGTCAGGAGCCGATATCAAGCTTAACTAGGCGTTGCAGCGGACGGGCTTCGCCCGCCGCTGAACTTGAGCGTTAGGCCGCTCGGGAGGCGATGTCGATGAATTCGATTCCTGGTCGGATCGGGCCAC
>JBGSJT010000130.1:0-19754 GCA_041741715.1 Pirellulaceae bacterium
CCCTCCCACCGTAAGTTACGTCGTATTCGACGTAACTTACGGTGGGAGGGTCGGAGCCTAAGCGACGGGGAGGGAAATTCCAGAAAAGCCCCCCTCTCCGCTCGCCGACCAACTTCGTCGGTGCCCGTCGCGACTCTCCCCGTCGAGAGAGTTGGCTATACCGGCTATCAGCGAGGAGTGTCATTTTTTCGGCAAAAAGATAGGTGGCGAAAAGTTGTCAGTCATTCCCCCACGAGCTCTAGCAGCCCCAGTCGCCAGGGGATTTGTCCGTAGTCACCACGCTGATCTTTGATCGATAACCACGGATGTTCTCCCCCGGCAGGCAATCGGTCACTCGCAACCGCCAATAGGGGCTGGCCAACACGCCAGCCGAAGTCACCACTTAACAGCGCGTTGGGTAGGCCTTCCTCCGCACCTGCAGCAGTTGGCGTCGGTGGCTGACCCTGGACACTCGGCGGAAGGCCAAGTGTTGAGCATATCAACCAACAGCCAATCGATGAAAACATGCGGTCATAAGGCATAGTGCCATGCAGTCGTCTCTGTATCATTGGTGAATCGCTTTCGCCACGTCCGACAGGCGGAGCCTGGGCTGTGCCATATTCCCTTGGTGGTAGACAGTACGTCTTTTTCATAGGTGGAAAGTTGGGTACAATAAGTGTTTACCATCCACTAGTCTAGCAAGTTGTGGTGACCGTGATGCAACTTTACATTCGATGGCTGGTCACCCTGACCATGAGCTTGAGTTCATTAATTAGTAGCCAAGCACAGGATGAGGACGCCACGGCGGAAGTGAAACACTGGTACGCCGTTTACGACGACATCCAAGCGTCCTTTGAGGTTGCCTACGCTGAGGCGTCGGATCGCTCGGAGCATCTAGAACCCACGTGCGTCATGTCGACCTCATTCGCCAATGGTAGGCGGCATGTCGTGACCAATGAAAAAGCTCGGATGGGGTGGCTGATTGTACGACACATTTTGCCAGGCGATCGCCAGGCGGTATTGCGCATCGTGCATCAAAGTGACCATGCGTCGCTGTGTGGGGATGGTAGTCGTATAGATCCGCAAGGCAGTTTCGTCGACGCGTAACACGCATTCCTCGCGCCAATCGCCAAACAGATCCGCGCTCAGCACCGGGGATCGTTTGGTCCCCGCCGCCGACTGCGCTCCCTCAGCGACCAGCAGATCCTCGAGCTGCCCTGATTCCCAATTCCATTTAGCGATGCGATTGCCATCGACCAACTCACGCAGTTCATCCCCGTCCCACCATATGCAAAAGTTGGTCATGCGTGGCCCAGTGGCAGAGATCAGCTCTCCCTTAATACTGTAGATGCCACCCGGAATCCCCCACATCTCAGCACCGGCGTGGCGTGGATCGATGTCCCCCACCAGACCGCGCCCTGCATCGCCGCCATAGTCGATGGCCCACAGCAGTTCACCTGTCTGCGCATCAAATAGAGAGGCGGCGGGAGTCCATTGATCCCAGGCTCCTCCCTCGTTTTCGTGCGGTCCAAAAGCTTCTTGTCCCGGCCGCGACGGATCAAGGTCCGAGACATGCAGCGCATCGCCATGTCGCAAGCCGGTCGAGTACAAACCACTCCCGTCATCGTCGACCACCATCGACTTGTAAACGATTTCATCCTTGCCATCATGGTCCACGTCCGCGATACTCAGCGAATGTCCTCCCATCCCCGAGTAGCCGTACACATGGCTCGGCTTGCCAACTCCTGGAGTTACATCTCGGTCGACCGTAATGGTCTTGTCGTCGATGTCGATCACGCGACGATACTCTTTCGTTCCCTCGCGATCCCAGACCATTCCCACGTTTTGAAAAATGCCGTCCCAGCTCCCGACATTGTCGACAATCTTGTTGAGACCCACTGTCGGATCAACGGTCGCACTCTGTGTTAAATACGGGCCACCGCTGCGCTGATGCTTTCCCGAGTCGAAGACCCACCGCTGGGTGAGACGACCATCTCGCCAGTCCCAAGCTACCAGCACGGTGCGGCCATAGACTCCGCGACACATGATTAAAGATGGATGGACACCATCCAGGTAAGCCACGCCAGCCAGGAACCGCATATTGCGATTGCCAGATGTATCGTTTCCAGAATTACCCCCAATTCCACCCCAGCCCGCCTGTGGCAATTGATTTGGTACATAGGGAACACTCGCCAGTTCTTTACCTGTCAAGCCATCAAAGATCGTTAGGTACTCGGGGCCGGTCATGTTCTTACCGAGTGTCCGCGAGCCGGGTGTCATCTCGCGCCAGTCCTTGTCAGCTTCGCCGATAATGTGACCGGTGCCATCAATGCTGCCGTCGGAAGTGCGGCAGGCGAGTTCGGCGCGGCCATCGCAGTCGAAGTCGTAGACCATGAACTGCGTATCATGTTCACCTTCGCGAATGTTGATCCCCATCTGCACCGTCCACATCAGTGTGCCATCAGTCTGGTAGGCTTGTAGCACGGTGTTACCCGTCACACCGGGGGAAGCTGTGTCGCGCGAGCGCTGAATTCCCTTGAGTATGATTTCATAGTTGCCATCGCCGTCCAGATCAGCAACTGAAGCGTCGCCGGGGCTAGTCCCCTCTGGGAGCTGGAGCGGTATCTCAATGTAGTTTTGTTTCGGAGGATCGGCCGCTAATACAAATCCACGATTCTCCGACTGCTCTCGCTCCCCTGAGATCGCCCGCACCGTGTAAACGGTTTCGACATTCAAATTGGGGTTGGTGTCAATCAGATGTGTTGGCCCGCTCAGTGGTTGTGGATTCAACTTAACAGGTTGAGCATCGCCCGACTTACGGTAGACATTGAATTGAGTCTCAAGTGGCTCGGTTCCCAGCAACCGCCAACCGATGAAAACTTGACCATCTCCTTCATGGATCGCCACCACACCTCGATCGAGATGTTCCATCAACCGTTGCGCTGAGGCTGAGTCGAAGGTGAGAACGAGCAACCAGCAGAGAGCAATCATTTGGGTTAATTTTGATTGACACATAGATAGTTCCATGCACTTGTTAAGACCATTGAATGGGGGGTGGCATCTTGCGAGGTTGCCCGGATGCTGGAAACTAGCGGAGGTGACATCCAAAAATATACGCTAATTAATTGCACTGCGCCACTTTGCACTCGATTTGGTGTAAATATCAGCTCGAACCGCTAGCGAGTGGGGTCGTCGTAAGATACCCACTCGCTTGCGGTTCGAGCTGATATTGGTCACAAAGTGACGCCGTCCGATTAATCGCTCCCTACGATTAAACAGACCAGATTGGCGTCGAGCCAGAAAGCAGCATCGGACGCCCGACGGAAGCGCGCATTATCGTGGGTCGCGGATGCGATACAGCGATTGTCCAGGTACGGAATCCGAGATTCGCGAAACTTCCCAGGCTTTCTCTCCCTTGTAGTTGACCGTTAAACTGCTGACGCCGCGTCGCGATAGTCCGTATTGCCACCAGATTCGATTCTGTTCTCGCACGGCTTCCAGTAATAGCAGGATGGGAGGGCTTCCCCCTTCAATCACAAACGTAAACAAGTGGCCGTCGATGATCCCCGGCTGAGTGAAATCTTGCGATCCATACCGGTGAATGGGAGTTGGGAGCAATCGCAACTGCTGTCCAGCACTAAAAAAATCGGCCCCCTGCTCTTCAATCGCTGCACTAAAGTCTCTGGCCAAAGCCTTGGCTTGCGACAGCCGACGTGACTCTGTTTCAGCGGGGGGAGGATCGCCATCAAGTCGTACAAACGTTACTGCTGAGGGAGGTGAGCGCCACAAGACGGCTTCATTGAATTTGAACTCCAGCGGATGTTCGGACATGGAGACAATCACATGATCGACTCGCAAATCGGCAATAGCGAGCTGCCCCTTGATTTTGGCTACGCGGGGCGTGACCTTGGAACTAGCCAGTGGACGGCCAACCTGATCGACATACAACAACATCTGCCCTACTTGTTGCTGCGTTGCCCCATTAGCCCATTTGTAGACTGCAATCTGTTGCAGTGGAACTCTGTCGTCCATGGTAGCTTGGATCAATTCCGCACTCTCTTGTACGGCCCGTGAGTAATCGAGTTCCTGGGCAACGAGCGGAATCAGGCTAGCTGCGCAGGTGACAGTGAAATACTGCAGACAAAGAAAATGCTTGTAGTTGTTGAACATCGCTCAATCTCCCTATCTCCGCATGATTTGGAAAATGACTAAGCACTGAACGGCGGAGCGATCAGCGACTTTCGCGTGAACGATTACAAAATTATTTGTCGTAGCCGGAGTCGCCAGTATGCTGCTCTGGACGGAAGCGTCAGTTCAGCGCGGGTCGCGGATGCGAAACAGTGATTGTCCAGGCGCGGAATCAGAGATGCGTTCAACTTCCCAAATTTTCTCCCCTTTGTAATTGACAGTTAAATTACTGAGGGCTCGTCGTGATACTCCGTATTGCCACCAAATTCGATTCTTTTCCCGCACAGCTTCCAGAAATAGCAGTATGGGAGGGCTCCCTCCTTCAATCACAAACGTAAACAAGTGGCCGTCGATGAGCCCAAGCTGAGTGAAATCTTGCGATCCATACCGGTGAATGGGAGTTGGCAGCAAGCGCAACTGCTGACCAGCACTAAAAAAATCGGCATCCTGCTTTTCGATCGTTGCGCTGAATTCTCTGGTCAATGCCTTGGCTTGTGATAGCCGACGTGGCTCAGTTTCAGCGGGGGGAGGAGCGTCATCAAAGTGTACAAACTCAACGGCGGAGGGGGGTGAACGCCACAAGACTGCTTCATTGAATTTGAACTCCAGCGGGTGTTCGGTCATCGAGACAACTACATGATCGACTCGTAAATCGGCGATGGCAAGCTGGCCCTTGATTCTGGCTACGTGGGGCGCGACTTTCGAACTAGCCAGTGGACGGCCAACCTGGTCAACATATAACAACAGCTGCCCCACTTGCTGCTGCGTTGCCCCATTAGCCCATTTGTAGACCGCGATCGGTTGCAGTGGAACATTGTCGTCCATGGTCGCCTGGATTAGTTCAGTGCAATCTTGTACAGCCCGTGAGTAATCGAGTTCCTGTGCAAGGAGCGGAGTGATGTTAGCTGCACAGCCAATCGTAACAAACAGCAAGTAAACGAGTCGACTATAGATTTGGAACATAGCTCAATCTCCAATGCACCACGTGAAAATGAAAACGACAAAGCACTGATCGGCGGAGCGATCAGCGACTATCGCGATCAACTATTTATCCCAATACGACCCAACGATTTCCAATGGTTTGTCGGCCGTTCTTCGTTCCGCCGTCCACAGTAAAAAGTACGGATCACCTCCTGACACCAGCCACCGTTTACGACAAATTGCAGGCAAAGAAAGAGTAGTAGACCGCCCACTCGATTCAACATGATTTTACTTTTCACATAGTTCTTGATAACAATTCCGGATCATCTTTTTGCCGCACATCTTTTTGTCGGAGCGTTTTTGTCTTAGCCAATTCGGAGCCGCGCGGGTGTCAACATTTGTCCCTCGTCAGCCACGACTATCTTTCCGACAAAAAAATGTGCGGCAAAAAGATGAGGTACTCGCTGGGTAGGAGGTTTATCGCACCGACAATTTTGTTGCTAGTTGCTAGTTGCTCGGGTTATCTGGTCTACTAGTCGACTTCGGTTGCCTGATTAGTATTTGGTTCGCAACTCTTCCATCGCGGATACTCTCTTTGACCAGCTTGCGATAGTTGCGTTGGGGTGGGGCGAGTGGATCAGTGGGTAAATATTCCGTCTGTAATTCGCGACCGCGTCCGTCGCCATCATCGTCCAATTGCGCGTGCTCAGTCTGAATATATTCCAGCGCAACAAAACGCGAAGTGATTTCGATATTCACCGCCAAGTACAGATCCAGCAGTGTCAGCTTCGAATCATGATCGATGTCGGTCAATTCTTGATGCTCCGCCTCGCCCGCTAGTACGTCTCCCAAGGCGTAAGCCATTTCGGTAGCCGTTAACTCCGCACCCGCCTCGGTCGCGGAGATCAGGACGCAACCGGTTTTGGCAAGCGGTTTTAACCACTGGCCGCTGACCGGCGAACAGATCCAGACCACACGCTCCGGGGACGGTTCAGTATCGGAGTGCGCGGAAGCTTCGAGTTGGAGTGGCGCAAATGCTTTCGCAAAATCATTTTGAGAAATGTCCTTCCCTTCGATGTTGAGGTAGCTGTTCTTGCCATACAAGTTCGCGTGCCCCAACACGAATACCCAACAACTGTCCCGTGGACCAAGCTGCCGTGCGAGCGAGGTAATGGCACGTTCGATCGATTCCGCATTGGCCACTTCGCAATTTAGAAATTGCGGCTCCAGAGACGCAACCATCTCAGCGTCACCCGCCAATACGATTCTCTGTCCAGCGGCGATACCAAACACCTCCGCCCCTTCAATCGCAATTTGCCGCATCGCTTTTGTCAGTTGTTCGCGGTGCGGTTCGTCCCCAGGCATCCCGCAGATCACCAATAACCAGCGAATGGGTTTGTCTGTTAATTCGTCCAGCGATGTGACTGACTGAGTGGGAACGTCGGTGGGCGTTTTTTCCTGTCCAAAAGCGGCACTTGTACCTGTTAGGGCAATGAAGAAACTGATGAGATAGCGCACTGAGGAATTCAGCAATGTCGCTTTGGTGTTGCAATTCATCTCAGAGAAAATTCCTTGCTAACGCGGTAGGCTACGAAGGGGGATGGACGCGTCGAGCGTGGAGATAGCGTCCTGCGACAATACGTAAGCGGAGACTGTGCTCTTGGCGACAACGGTCAACTCCTCACCCACTAACGTTCGCACGCTCCCGTGCCAATCAACGACCAACCAACCCAACTGGACATCTTCCCAGACCATGGCCGTGGCGGCGGGCAACGCTCGACTGAATTCGATTTCCATGTTGGCTGCGTCGAGCACATGCAACTGGCGCTCGCTGTCGCCGTCAGACCAATTGCCGAGCAACACCGCCACCCGATCACCGGCTTGCGACCAGCGAATGGTTTGAATGGGGCCCAGGCGAGTGGTCCAAGTTGCAGTCGGCGCACCCGAGTCGTAGTCCCAGCGAATCACCGAGCCCTGGGCATCGGCAGCGACAAGTCCAGTGCTCGAATGAAAAGCTAAGCTACATATACCGGCGGAGTGTTTGCCAATCAGCGAGATCGGTTGGCCATTCTTCCAATCCCACAATCGCAAGTGCCCCAGTTCGTCCGACACGACAAAGCGGCAATCGCCTGGGACTTCAACGCAAGCTGTCATCGTCAGTGAGTCACTCTTTGGCGCGTCGAGCTGGGATTGGTTGTCAGGAGACCCACGCGCTGGCGCGTCGAGCTGATTTTGATTGTCAAGTAGCGTTGGTCGACTTGGGTGTGCCAAACGAAAGGTCAGTTGTCGACCTTCGGACAATTGCACTTGTAGCCTCTCTCCCGACTCGGCCTGCATCCGAACCCCAGAGTTCTCAAAAGCGAAACTGGCCCAGTGCTGCGTGGGCCGCGAGTGCCACCATCCCCTGGGAGCCAGCGGTAGGTTCAATGTGTCCTGGGAGACTGATGGTTCACTGAGCGAGGAACGGTCTAGTGGGGAATCGAGTTCATTGGCAGTGGTGGCCGTGGTAATTACGGGCAGGTTCGGCAGGTTAGCACTGGTCAGTCGATAGGGAGTGAGGTGCACGAGTAAACCGCAAACTATCAATGCATAGGCCAACCAAACAATACCACCGCCGGCCACGACGGTGGATGTTGAGTCCATCACGTGGCATACTCGCTGTTCAAGCAGATCAGTAGGCTGCATGCGGCTAGTGAGTCGTTGGGATCGCAATTGCGAATCATCCAAGTACTCGGCGACTTGAAAAAGCGTTTCGGCATAGTCTCGCTTCTTGACAGCAAACCTCGAGAGGACCCATTGGTCGCAAGCCATCTCCTCATTGCGTTCGAGCTGCTTGCGAGCGAAGTAGGTTAGCGGTAACCACCAATAGATTGAACTGACAATCCATTCGATCCAGCGTACCCAATGGTCGCGACGCAGGAAATGACTCAATTCATGAGCGATAAACGCACGGCGACGAACATCGCTCATGTTGAGCCAGAGTTTTTTGGGGCAGACAATTACTGTCCAACGTCCGATACCAAGTAGCATCGGTGACAGGTCGGCGGAGATTTGTGCCACCGGCGGAATTGCTCGACGGAAAAGTCCCCTTCGGACAAAAAAACAGCTCGACGCGCCAGCGAGTGGGTCATTTGATTGGCCGGTCAGGGAAGAACGACCGCCGACAGAATCGGTGACCGGCTCGCTGGCGCGTCGAGCTGATACTGACTCGATAAGTTCGCTCGCCATCAGGCCGGAGTGTGGATCGGTTTCAGCTTGGCTGTGAATTAGTCGAGTGAATCGAATTAAACGATAGGCACCACGCCATAATAGGAACAGTGCGCCAGTCACCCAAACTGAGACAATTCCCCACACGATGACTCTTGGCCAGTATGTTAACGTTCGCGATTCTTGAAAAACAAGGGGACTCGACTTGTCCCACGCCACTAAATTACCGTTGGGCATTGACTGTAAGGCCATCGCATTTGTGGCGAGCGGCGATGGCCGTCGATCAACCATAGCCGCTTCACGAGCGTGCGTTAAGATTTCAAAACGCGATGCGATGTGGTCATACAACAGCGCCGGAAAGGGGAACGGCACGTCGAACAGTGGAGGGGAGATGAGTTTAACAAAAACGGCTAACCACAGCACATGCGCAACCGCGCAGTAACGAGCTCGAAGGCCAACGACGAAAGCACCGATGGCCAGTAGGCTGGCTACGCAAATATTGCTTGCGATGGTTAGCGCCCAATCGTTCATTTGTCATCCAGTTCGTCGAGCATACGGCGCAGGCGTTGTCGTTGCCGTGCATCGAACTTTTTCGATTTGACCAAGTGCGTCAGCAAGCTCGAGAGGGTGCCATCGCACAATTCATCCGCCGTGGCTTGTACTCGTTGTGCAACCAGCGTCTGCCGATCGAGGAGCGCATTGAATAACTGTGGCCAGCCGCTGCGATCACGGGTCACGCAATCCTTAGCCTCCAGTCGTGAGAGTAGCTTTTGCACTGTGGCAATGTCTGACGGGGTCGACGCACCGTAGAGCCATTCCGCCAACGACTTTATTGAAGCAGGGCCGTGTTCCCATAGTTTTTCTAAGATAGCCAACTCTGCGGCCGTGACGTCTTTTGAAGGTTTGTTCATTCTCGTTCCATAGTAAAAGTCGAAAAAATACTTTTCGGTATGCGCCACCATGATTTTCTCAATGGGGACGAACTTAATAGATACGTAGTAGCTGCCAGTTGTTCGCAACGCCCGAACAAGCCGGACGGAAGCGAAATAGAATCAGTTTGTAGTTCCTTGATTATAGAAAACTCTTCATGCCATACCGGTCATCCTCCTCCAGATCCATTCGGTGGTGAGCAATCCAATTAAGGTCAGCCACAGCCACCAGCGACTCCAGGCTGGTGACAAGTCGCGAGCGGGGGGAGATTGATGTTCCGCGCGACTACCCAGGATGTCGGCCAGCTCTCGCGCGTCTGTCAAGACCTTACCCCCGGATAGCGAAGCCAGCCGCGCTAAGAACTCGCGATTCGGTAGTGGGTTTTGTTGCTCAAAGGGATCGCTCAAGATCTGGATTTGTAGTGATGTACTATCAACTTGGGTCCCATGTCCAAAGGCTGAAGCCCCTGCGTCCCCTTCGTAAGCGGTCAATTCAATGCGCAGTCCACCGTCCCCCTCGGAGGTTGATTCGCTCAATTGTAGATCGAGCTGAAAACCTTCACCGCTGGCGTGTGTCGGAACGAGTAGTTCTTCTCCCCAGGCAATGCGTGGGCCAACTTCGCCACTGTCGCGAACAATATTTTCGGGCCAAAGTATAGGCGCGTAGATCGACATGTCGTCCAGTGAGACTGGTTCAAACATGGCGTAGATTCGGTAGCCTTGAGTCTTGCGCGCGGACTCATCGAAGGCGCGCGCGAAGATGCCAAGTTGATCACCGGGGCGATAGAAGCGTTTGTCAGATTCGGCGACCAATCTTCGTCGCCCAACTGCTGAACCTTCCGTGGCCCAGTAGACCATATTTCGCCAAAATTTCCCGACGGCCAAAGTTGGGTCGTCCCCCCACGTAGTAGCGAGTTTGGCCATGGCGGGACCTGCCAAATCTGCCGTTGAAACCAGCACTCGACCACGTCCGTAACGCTCGGCGATCAACAGGGGAAGCGGCGTTTCATCGTCGGTGGCAGCCAGGACTTCACTATTGCTCCGCGCTTCGACTCGGCGAAACCCGGTCGACATTGCAGGGATAGAATTTAGCAGCGCGGCGCTCCGTTGCTCTTCCATGTGCATCCGCCAAATTGGATGTCGCGGTGCCAGGACTTTTACAGCTACATCTTGTATCGAAGTAAATTGGACAGTCGAGAAGTCGATAGGGATAGCAGCCGCCAGGGGTGAGCCGGACCAATCCTCTGGTTGCAATGATTCCGATCCACAGACAATCAGGCCTCCCCCGCGTCCGTCGACCCATTGAGCTAGTCGCTGTTGATCTTCTTCCTCCAAAGCTGTTGGCGAAACATTGCTGAGCACGATGCAATCGTAGGCAAATAATTCCGAACGCGCAAGTGGGAAGCGGGCGATTGAAACTCCCGAGTTCGCCGAGATGGCCGTTGGTCTGGCTCGTCCTCCAACACTCGCCAACACGACGCATTCAATATCCTGGTCAGCCTCCAGAGCATCGTGCAGAGTGGTCGTGGTCGTCGCGGCATTCGTACCGGGCGCAAAAGAAAACAACTGCGACACCCGCGCCAGCAGCGATTGTTGAGTGCTGTCCCCTTCCACATACAGTACTCGCAATTTGCTGCGGTTGATCTCGGTGTGAGTGGTAACGCGGTTATTGCGCTCCGTCAGCTCGCCTGGCAAGGGATCGATGGCGGCGATTAAATCGACAGGTAGTGCGTCGACGCGAAAGGTAAGCGCGGCCGATTGCGCGCCACCCGAGAGAGTTACCGGAATGGAGGCGATTGTCTTTTCTGCGGTAGAGCCACTCCCACTGGCGTCTATCAAGCGGATCGTGGTTCGCTCGCCAGTGAAGCCAAACGATCGGAAAAAGACTTGCACTTCGTTCTCAGTATACTTGCGCGATTCCGGTGCCGCGACCAACGAGACGATCGCCACGTCACCGGTCCCTTCCGCTTCGCCGACCGGGGCCACGTGGATGGGGATTTTTAGTTCACCAAAATATTTCGCTAGAGTTTCCACCGACTCGGTGGCGCGCACTCTTCCGTCGGAGAGCAAGACGACCCCGGCGGTATCGCGTGGATTGATCAGAGGCAACAACTGTCGTAGCGCGTCGGCCAAGCGTGAGTCGCTGGCGTCGGGCTCCGAAGACTTGTCCAGTGGCAGCAGTCGGTGGCCGAACCGAAATGCTTGGGTATCACTCGACTTAAGTTCACCAACCGCGCGTTCTGCCGCATCGACCAGCGACCAACATTCGTCCCAACGCGTGATCTCCTTGCCGAGCTGCATACTGGAAGACCCATCAAAGAGATACGTTAACGCTGCGCGTTTGGTACTCCCTGGTTGTTCGTTGACAATGGTTGGTCCAAGCAAGATCAGCAGCAGAAGTGCTACCACCGTCCCCCGAATCATCAGCATTCCGACGCACAGCCCCATCACAGGCTTGCCCCACCCCAATCGTAATACGATCCACGAAAGCACAGCCAATCCCACTAGGATCAACCAACCGCTCGTGTGCCAGGCTGGTATCCAAGACAGGTACGATTGTCCAAACAAGAAATGATGGGGAGCTTGAGTCATTGTCAAAAATATCAACGCACTTCCTCCATCATTCGCGACGTGGTGGATGGCGACGTCGAAGATTGCGATTCGTCTGTCGGATCACTGGCGGCACCTGAGATGGCCTGGAAGTAGCGGTCAACTAATTCGCGATACTGGACGGGGACAATCATATCGCGATCTACGGCGATATCGAGTAGGATCAAGTTCTGTATTCGGTCTCGCAATTGTTTGACAACGGTATGCAGTCGAGCTGTTGCGCCTCCCCTCCCCTCCCCCGCTACTCCTGACATCGACTCCCCCTCGAGTCCTTCCACGGGTGGGCTTGATTCCGACAACACGGCCGCAACGTCGTTCAGGCCAGCGGCGCGCAGGGTCAACTCGAGTTCCCGCAATTCAGCCGAGAACTCGCTATTCTCCTGATCGCCAGTTTCCACTAAGTCTCTCTCAAGTTGCGAAGCTTGTTTCTCGATTTCGCGCAAGCGTTCAAGACGTGGTGTCACGAGTTGTCGATAGATGGCCTCCAATTGCATGGCGGCATCATTGAGATCTCCCGCGCGACGACTGGCTGCTTCAACTAATTGTGGATTGAGCATGACCGGATCTTTCTCATCTGCAGTCTGTTCTGCGATTGCCAACGCGGCTTGTTCACTTTCGGATAGTTCGGAAGCTAGATCCGTCTCTTCTAGAAACGTGGCCAGACTTTCGCTCACCGCACTTCCTGCCTGACCGTTATCCGTCAATGGAATGCGCAGTGCTTCGGAAAGCGTCTGATTGCGAGCTAAAATTCTACGAGCCGCATTTCTAGAATTGGCCGTCTCTGATATCGCATCTGTCGCAGGTGGCTGAGTGCCAGCCAACCGCTGCTCCAAGGCTGCCAATGTCGCAATCAATTCTCCAATCGCCGGCAGTCGATCGACCGCTTCGCGCTCGCTAACTGCGTCGATCAGCAGCGACAACTCGATCAAGTCTTCAGCGATCCGCGAGCTATTTGCTTGAAAGCCGGTGAGCGCATCCTCTTTGAGTTGATCCGCTAGCTTACCCATCCCCTCCAAGGATATGGTCAGACGCGATTTCACCAACTCCGACTCGAGGATACGTTCGCTGAGTTTATCGCCGATCTCTTGCAAACGTTGCAAGTGAGCGAGTTGCTCGTCGAACCGCGCCGACAATTGTTCTTCGGGTTCCGACTGCGGTGTGTCAGTTGTTGTTGGATCTCGTGAAATGTTCTCCACTGCATCGCCCAGCTTTAATTGATCTTCGGCTAGTTTATGGAGTGAGTCGGCCAGTTCACGATCTGTTTCGACAGGTCTTCGTCGAAGCTTTTGATTCAGTTGTCGCAGCAGGTTACTGAGGCCACTACGTTGCTGTGATGTCAGATTGGATGTGATGAGCTCGCGCAGTTTGTCCTTGGCTTCGACCAGTGCGCGCATCGCTTCTTCTTGTTGCGTCAGTGTCAAATCAAAATTGCCAACTGCCAAAGAATCGGCCGCCTGCAACATGGCCGTTTCGGCAACGGCCAGTGCTTCGTTCTCATCGCGGCCGAGTTCCGCTAAGCGATCGATCAAGAAGCGAGCGAGTCCAGCCAAATCGCTCTGCTCGCGCACTAGGTTGTCGATCGTCCCAAGTTGTTGTTCGAGATTACTCCCGGAGCGCACGAAGCGCCGCGTTTTGTTGATGAGGAATCGCTGTCGTGCGATAATTTCGCCAACGCTAGTCGAGAAACCGTTTCCTAGGGAGCTCCCTGGCATCCCGGTGCGATCGCGGAAGAACTGCCTCAAGGGGCGAATGTCGATGTACCGCACATCCGATTCAGAGCGATTCGAATTTCCCTCTCGATTGTCGATTGCAAAGGCGTAGTAGGCTACGTAGTCCTGTTCGGTGAGTCCGAATGACTCCAGCGGCAATGTTTCCACCAGCTTCTTCATCAACTCGGATGGCAAGGCTGATTCGAGATCAGCAGTGCCTGACGAACCTTCCGGCTGCGAAGTACTATCGGCGATTTCCGCATTGGCTGCATTCCACTGCGTCAATATAAATTCGTCTTCGTCCCCTAGTTGGAACACGATCCCCGCTTCGACCAATCCGTAGTCATCCGATACTGAAACCTCCAACGGCAATTCCGTCAACGTGTGAACTTCGATACCATCGACGGGCCCTCGCCAGTTGATTCTTGGAGCTTGATCAAAACGGACGCGTAGTCGTCCCTCTACGGGGGCCAGGGGTACGGCATGTTCTCCTTCCCCCTCGAATCGCCAATGTATCGAACTCAAAGTTGAGAGTGTGAAAGAAAAATGAGTCGGATCGGACGAGGCAATCAGGTCGACTGGCTCTAGCTGCGATTTCTTGGGACCGACTGACAGTTTCGATTTCAACACAGGATGATTGGTCACCAAGCTAACGACCACTTCAGAGCCTTGCAGTGCAGACACATCGACGCTGTCGAATTCACGCGGCGCGAGGTTTGTGTACGCTGGGGAGGTAACTAGCGCCACACAACTGATCACTTCAATCAGCGGTTCGACGCGAATGCGATAGATGGGAGTTGAACCAGCGGAGGTGACGAATTGATACTGCAACGACTTCTGCGCCTTCCCCAACTCAGCCGAAAAGACTCCCTTATTCGCAGTTCGCTCAGCCAGTAGATCGATTTCACTCCACTCCCACAGTGGCTCGATGCTCCGAGTCGTGAGTTCTTCATCTTCAACTTCCCCTTCATCGATCAAACCACTATCTCCCTCCCCCTCCTCCTCGAACCGATAACGCAGCGTGACCGTCCTGTGCGTCCTCCCTTGAAGCTCCACTGCAACTCGAATACTCTCCCCTTCGACCAGCCGCGAATCGCCGGGGATCGCGCGCAGCGTCGTGTACGATTGATCGCTCCCCACTGTCCGCCACATCGCAGTTCTCCACTGACCAAGATTGAGTAGCACTGACAATCCGAGCAACGCACAAACTGCCGATGTCAACGCCAACCACATTAGGCTTCGTGGAATCACTTGTGCTGGAGCCAGCGTTTCCCAACGTCCGAGAGTTTGATGGCTGAGTGCGCTGAGCATTTCACTCGGCCCGGCGGCCCGTCCGTCCACGATATCGAGGACCGTGCGCAGCCGCTGTCCAAAGCCGCTAAAGCGCTGCTCGATGAATGCTGCGAAACGCCTCCCCTGCATGGCGGACGTCAGGGAGCTACCGCGATAAAAGAACCAAGCTAGTAAACAGCAAGCTGCCGTCCCAACGCCAATACGGCGAACCACCAGCGGCAATTCCCAAACGTAATCGATGGTTGCCATCACGCTCCAAAGTCCCACAATGGCTATGCACGCGACTGCCAGCTCCCAGATAATCCAGGTGATCAAATAGCGCTTTCGCAAGCCGTGGAAACGCTGCACCACATCGAAGGAAACCGAAGGTATTGTGCTCATGATTTAATCTCTGTCTTAAGTTGAACAGCGCCACTCTGCGTTGAAGTCCAGGCTTTAGCCGTCTGTGTTGCGTTCAAAATGCAAGGCGCCTAAAGGCTGTACTCCAACAAGTTCGTAATGGATGCAAGGCGCCTAAAGGCTGTACTCCAACAAGTTCGTAATGGATGCAAAGGCGCCCAAGGCTGTATTCCAACAGTGCTAGGCAGGGGTTCGATTGGCTAAGAAAAATTCGGTCAAAACTAGTAGTGTCGCCATGGCCGCCAGCCACGGCCAGAGTTCATGTCGTTGCTCCTGATGCACCAGCTTATCGGCGACAGGTGCATCGGTTTCAAAGGGAGTCAATCCATACTGCTTATAAAAACTTTCGATGTCGCGACGCGCGGTGTCGGACTCGCGAGGGGCTGGATTGACCACAAATGTTTGATCACCCACAGTGAAAAAACCTGGCGCGTCAAAGCGTTGCTTCGGCACATCTTTGACTGAGGAACTGTCGAGCTTGGGTGATGAATCAACAGTGAACTCTGTTGCTGGATCACCCACAGTTCGCATGTGCACGAAACCTTCACCGGTCAAACCCAATAAATCGGCGACCATCTGTTGAACTAGCGGCAAAAAGAGTGGGCTGTTGGTCCACGAGTTGGCACTCCCCGAGACGCCTGATAAAAACCAAACCACGCGTCCGCGCTCCACGGTGTGCTCGGTAATGGCGGCTCGGCGTGTATCAAACCACGCGTGAACCTTGGTGGCGGGATTGAGCTCGCAATCCAAAACTCTGTCAAAACTTAAACGACTGAGGTCTCCATGTTGTGGATCCGAGAAGGGCTCGAGCATCAATCCTGAAGTGCTCACCAAACGCATCCTAAATGGAGAAGCACCTGCACTGGTTTGCGTCTTAAGTTGACCAGGGGACAAGCCAGCTTGATGAAAGGCTTGAGCAGTCTGGGGGCTTAAGGTGCTACCTGCGAATATCAACAAGCCCGCTCCCGAGCGAACGCGTTGTTCCATCGCGGCGACTTGCGCCGGGGAACATCCACTGGCGTCGGATATGACAATTAAGCGCTGATTGTCGTTGGCCAGCCCACCGACTCCGCTCTCGGCATATTGTACGGTGGTTGCGAATTTGTTTGCGGCTCTTTTGACTTCCAACGATTGTTCGAGTGCGGTTCGTAGGAAATAGCTGGCTTGTGTGTGTGGTAAACCTTCGCCCCCCGGATCAAGGACTAGAACTGGACAGGGCTCCGCCACGTTAACGGCCAGGCGACGACGGTTGTCGATCGCCAGGTCATCGCTGAGGTCAGCGTCGACGGTGATTTGCCACACGCCTGGAGGCATTACCCCGAGTTCGAATTCTAACTCCTGGGCTTGATCGCCGAGCAGATTGATCGTCTTCTTCATCCGCCGCGCTCGCTCACCGCTATTGGCAGTCAAGGCCACAGTCACCTCTTCAACGGGTAGCGCGCCATAGTTGAATAACGTGGCTTGCATTGTCAGCGGGTTTTCCGGAGAGACAGTTAACGTGGGTGCGCCCAAATGAATAATCGCCAAGTTGTTTGCCGCCGGTCGTCCCACGTCAATCAGTTTCACAGGCAAGTCGTTCGGGAAGTCGAGTACCGCCGTTGAGAATTCGTCAGCGCCAAAGCCGGACTGTTGCAGGTCAGTGATGAAGACTATGTCGCAGCTAGCATGTTGCTCCCGGCGTGCTCGATCCCTGGCCCAACTGAGGGCCGCAAGATAGTTCGTTGTTCCATTGAGTGATTCCGGGGCGGCGGGCGCCGCAGCCGTATGGTGATCCAGCTCCTGGACATCTCCATCGAACCACGCCCAAACGATAGCCGCCTGATCCCCCAAATCGTGCATCGCAGAATTTGCAGCCACAAGGGCATCGTCGATCAAGCGCCCAGCGGCCCCTGGCATGGCCATGCTCGCCGAGCGGTCGATCATCACAATCCGCAGACGGTCTCCATCTCGTTTTCCCGCTTCCGCCAAGTACGGTCGCGCAAAAAGTAACGCGAGCAATGCGACCAGCGCCGTGCGCGTGGCTAATAACAGCCAACGCCGTAGACGCTGGCGTGCCGATGATTCGACCAGAACTTCCTGTAGAAACCGCATCGTCCCTAGTTCAACTCGTTGCGCCTGCCAACGGCTGAGTAGGTGCACTAGCACTGGAATGGCTAACGCTCCTAGCGCGAACAGAAAACTGGTTTGAATAAGATTCATGGTTCGTATACGTTCACGTTTGTTTGAAGAGTAGAACAATTGTCCCCAAATGTTTCAGATTTCGACGGAGTTAACCAATCCGTTAACCAATCCGTTAACCAATCCGAAGCGGTGAACCATTGGGGACAATGGTTCTACTCTTTCCCAATATCAGTACCCTCTGGCACTGGGATCCAAAAAATTGACCAGCACTTCGGTCGGTGGCTGAACTGTGGTGACTTCTATTCGCCGCACTGACTGGTATACGCACATGTCATCGAGCTGACGGCACCAGGCGTCGATGCGTTCCCCATAGGCAGCTCGGACACTTTCGACGTCGGTCGTTATTTCATACAAACTTTCCAGATCGGCAAATCGCATCCGTCCAGTGGCGGGCAACTTCCGTTCCCACGGATCGAGGATGTGAAACAGGGCCACGTCATGACCGCGATGTCGTAGTTGTCGCAGGCCGCTGTCGATCCCCGCGATATCATCCACTAAATCGCTAAGCACGATGACCAAACCACGATGTCGCGCCAGAGAAGCTGCGTGCTCGAGCGACTTGGCTAGTTGAGTTGTTCGCCCATCGGGCGGAACGGAGAGCAATTGCAAACATTCGTCCCAGCGTCCCGGTTTGGCTGAGGGGAGCAAATACTGCGTTATGCCGTCATCCATCAATCCCAAGGCGACCGCGTCGCGTTGTTTCAATGCGAGGCTGGCTAGCGCCGCAGCGAGCGTGCAGGCGTATTCGTGTTTGGTGAGCGCGGCACCAAGCTTGCATTGCATCGATCGGCTGGCGTCGATAAATAAATACAGATTGAGGTTTGTTTCCGCATCGAATTCTTTAACATACAATTTGCGTTGTCGCGCAAAAACTTTCCAATTCACGTGACGCAAATCATCGCCGGGACCATAGCGGCGATGCGAGGAGAATTCAACGCTGTAGCCCACAAACGGGCTGCGATGGAACCCTTGAAGAAAACCCTCCACCACGCCTCGTGCGCGGAGTTCAAGTGAATCAATGCGCGCAAGCTCCTCCGGTTTCAGCCACGCTGGGGAACTTTTCGTGGGCGCGGTGCGGTTACTGGTCCGTGCTATCACTTAGCTTCCTCCTTTACGCTGGTCAGCAAGGCGTCGATCACCTGATCGGAGTCGACATTGTCCGAGCGACCATGGAAGTTCAATACCAAGCGATGTCGCAGCACAGGATGCGCGGCCGCCCGAATATCCTCAAAGTCGACATGATAGCGACCTTCGAGCACGGCCCGCGCTTTGCCCGCCAGCACCAATGCTTGGCCGGCCCGCGGGCTGGCCCCATACGTGACATAGCGCTTGACTGCGTCGATGGTGCCGAAATGTTCGTTGTTGGAATCGGCTCTCGCCGTTGTGGGACGCGTGCCATTGACCAACCGCGCAGCGTACATGATCACATCGTCAGAGACCGGGACACTGCGAATAATTGATTGCAGACTGACGAGCTGCTCTGCGGTCATGATCGGTTCTGGCGCGGGGGCATCCGCGCCCGTGGTGCCACGAATAATGGCCGCTTCTTGTTGGAGTGACGGATATCCGACGCGGACGTTGAACATAAAGCGATCGACCTGAGCCTCGGGGAGCGGATAGGTCCCTTCCATTTCGATCGGATTCTGTGTCGCCACCACGAAGAAAGGAGGTTCGAGCGGATAAGTTGTGTTGCCAATCGAGACCTCGTGTTCTTGCATAGCTTGTAGCAGAGCCGCTTGGGTCTTCGGTGGCGTGCGATTAATCTCATCCGCCAATAGAAAATTCGTGAAGATCGGGCCAGGTACAAACTTTAGACGATGGCCAGCCCCTCCCTCAAGCTCTTCAATCACGTCGGTGCCAGTAATGTCCGATGGCATCAAGTCGGGAGTAAATTGCACTCGTTTGAATTTCAAGTGCAGTGTCTTGGCCAGGGTGTTGGCCATCAAAGTCTTTCCCAAACCCGGTACGCCATGTAGTAGTACGTGACCGCGACACAAGAGACCCATCAGCAACAGATCCAGCACGTCTTCTTGGCCAACGATGACCTTGGCAATCTCGTCGCGCATCCGCCCGCGCGCTTCGCGCAAGCGTTTGCATTGCTCGATCAGTTGCCCATCGCTGGCAGTTGTTGGCTGTTCCACGGTTTGGCTGGTGCTCATGCGTTGTCTTTCTTGAGGAAAATAGTAACCGTGCCCACCAATATCAGCTCGACGCGCCAGATGTAACGTTAGTTGTCAATTGCGTCGAGCGTGATGACGCTGATTTTTTTTTGCATATTTTGGACAAAGAGTTTACCATAGGCGCAGGGACACACGGTCCCGCAATTTACGGGTTCCAA
>JBGSJT010000131.1:0-17984 GCA_041741715.1 Pirellulaceae bacterium
ATTGCTTCGCGCGCGATGACGCCGGTCCAGGCGGTCACACTTGTTGCGGTGTTCGAGTTTCTCGGACCGCTGCTCGGTGGGACTGCTGTTGCCAACACGATGGGATCGCTCGTCGATGTCAGTAGCTTGCCAACCGAGTTATCGCTGGTCGTGATAACGAGCGGAATGGTAGGTGCCATCAGTTGGAACCTGTTCACATGGTGGTATGGAATTCCTTCGTCATCATCGCACGCGTTAGTTGGTGGACTTGTGGGTGCGGTCGTCGTTTCCGCCGGTGCCGATCAGGTGATGTGGGGCGTTGATACCGTCTCGAGTGGTCACCTATCGGGGGTGGCCAAGGTAATCGCGTCGTTGGTTCTCTCGCCGATCGCTGGGTTTGTCGTCGGATTCATTATTCATCGCATCGCACGTTTTTTGTTGCGAGGCGCTAAACCATCGGCAAATACAGTACTACGTCGAATTCAATTCGTCACCGCTGCGGGACTCGCGTTTGCTCATGGAGCCAACGATGCGCAAAAAAGCATGGGCGTACTGACGATGATCTTGGTGTTAGCCGGATTTCAAAAGGAATTTCACATTCCGTTGTGGGTGGTGCTAATGTGCGCGACCGCGATTACCTTGGGCATCATGTCAGGCGGCTGGCGGATTGTCCGTACCGTCGGTTTCGGAATTTACACGGTTCGACCGCTGCACGCTGTCGATGCGCAATTGACATCGGCTGCGGTCATCCTGGCTGGTGCGATCGGCGGCGGACCGGTTTCCACGACGCATGTTGTCAGTTCATGCATCATGGGAATCGGCGCATCAGAGCGACCTAAAGCGGTGCGTTGGGGAAAGGCCATAGAAATCTTCAGCGCGTGGATCATCACCATGCCATCGGCGGCCGTTGTTTCGATCGTCGTGTACGGTTTACTGCGTTGGACGCTCAGTTTTTTCGGTCAACAGTGAGTCTCTGTCACCATGAATGATAACAAGCCAAAGCGATCCGTCCTCGCACGGGTATTGAACCGTTTCTTCCCCCAAGTGCCCGACTTCTACGGCCTGATCAACGAACAATGTGACATCGCGTTGGAAGCAGTCGAGTGGTTGGTCAAGTACCTGCAAGATGGTGATGCCGACGCGGCAGCAAAGGTCCGCGAGTGCGAGCATCGCGGGGATACGGTGAAAGCACGGAACATGGACATTTTGAATCGTTCTTTTTCAACTCCCTACGATCGCGAAGACATCTATCGCGCGATCGTGACGATTGACCAGTTCATCAACTATACCAAGTCAACCGTTCGTGAACTCGAAGCGTTGCAGGTTACTCCCGATCGCTTCATGCATGAGATGGCAGAGAGCTTGCGCGTTGGCGTCGAAGCTGTGCAACGCGGCTATCGCAAGCTTGCCAAGGAGCCGCTCAACGCAGAAGCTGATGCTCAAACTGCTCGCAAGTCGGAACGTCAAACCGAAAAGGTCTACCGCGCGGCGCTGGCAAGTCTGTTTGACGTCGAAGAGTTCGTCGAATCTGCGGAAAGTGAAGGACCGCAAGCGACTCGCGATGCATTGTTAGCCGTGGTCAACATGTTCAAACACCGCGAGGTCTACCGACATCTCTCCAATGCGGCTGACCGTGTCGCCGAAGCCGGCAACCAATTGCACGACATCGTGGTGAAGATCACATGAGTCCGCATTGGCGGCGCGCCTAGCATGACAACACTTAGCCAACCGCATTCTCGAGAAAGTAGCGGTCAAGCGCCAAGCGATCACCCCGAGTTTGCACAGTTCTTGGTCGAGCAAGGTATCGACAGCATTTCGCTTACGCCCGACGCAGCGCTCAAAACAACACTCAGCATCCTGGAGACTGAAATCATTGTTTTGCACCGTTGATCGGACCTACGGAAACTACCGTTGATCCGTCGGGTAGCACCATTCCTGGTCGCAAATCAGAGGTCGACGTGACAGCCTGGCCGTAAACAGTTCGGCTGCGTTGCACAGGCTGCGAGTAGTTGCGGTTGCCGGACTGATACACGACCGTTTGGCGCGCGGGGACCTGATAGTAGTAGGTCGGTGCGTAGCCTGTTGTGTAACTTCCATAGCCAGTGTTGTAGGGATAGCCCTACGAGTTGGAATACAAGCCGAAACCCGAGATGATAAGGCAATCACCGAACCCAAAAATAGACGCCGAGCAACTGTAGACAACATCTTGCAAACTCCTCCGCACTTTTGCGCGGAAACATCGAACACCATACGCAGCACCGCAATACACGAAGTTCCTGAAGAACACTTCAAGAGTGCTGTTGTAGCCAACGAGTTTGTCTGCTGTAGGGTCTTTCTGAACGATAGTAGACCAAAGCAAACTCCCGACTTAACTGTTGCACGTCTCATACCAAAGATGGAGTTGGCCGCTAGAGTTCGCTAAGCAATATCGGTCAATCATCCGAAGACTGGCGACTTCGGCTACGCTTGATCGACTATCAGCCGCAGCATGGGGCAACCGAGTAAGTCGGCAACGCCGCGTAGCAACTCAACTTCTTCAATCGTCGCGTGGCCGTCGGCGGAAATTACGCGTTGGCGAACGAAACCTTGGGTGCATCGGCGATCGCAGCTTGGTCGAACTGCAACAACTCTGCATTGGTCGAATGCCCGAACATGCCTGCGAACACGACCGGTGGAAAACTCTGGCGATAGATGTTGTATTCGGTTACAGAATCATTGTAAGCCTGCCGTGCGAACGCGACCGCTTGCTGGAGTCCGGTGACGGCTACGTTTCGAGCTTTAACAACCGCGTCGAACGTTTCGCGTTCGTGCGCCATGTAAGCTTTGGCTGTTTCGACTAAGTTGGGAATCAGATCGTAGCGGCGTTTGAGTTAAATTTCGACTTGCGAGAACGCATTGGAGAAACGATTCTTCGCGCTACCAAGCGGTTGTAAATTCCCGCCACGTACATTGCGATTAGTAATCGTATCGCCAACTAGAATACTAAGTCCAATAATCCAACCCATGATCATGTTCCAGCTATGTTATAATTGCGAAAGTGGCCCAAAGAAGTAAAAACCCGTTTCGGTCTAGTCGTAGCCGGACTCGCCAGAAATTGGACGGGTTGCTCCCCAGCAAAGGCTATGGTGCTTTTCTACGGTAAGAACCAGATTATCCCGCCTTGCGAGAACTATGCTACTTCCCGACACCTTCGGCGAATATTTAGTAAAAAAACGCCGCAAGTCGAAGCAGAGTAAGACTTGCGGCGTTAGTTGTCGTGGCTTGTCAGAGGCCACTAAGGCGGAGGGCACGGGACTCGAACCCGCAACCCCTTACGGGGCACTTCATTTCCAATGAAGCCGCTAGCCATTCGCTTACCCTCCAATCACCATCAATGGTCAACGTCCTATGCGGAGGATCGACTTTGACGATTTTCTTCCAGCGAAATGCATGGCGGTCTAGCTGATTCCCAGAGGGAACAGCCCAAGTGCTCCTATCATAATCACCCGGCCACTTCTCGTACAGTGCCAGCCAATCGGCTCGGGCTCTTCACAATATCGTCCGCCTGCGCGGCAACGTCCCCCTGCGCGGTGTATAAGAAACGGTCATCCAGACCGAGCGCGGGTATAAGCTGCTTGCAGGTGATCCGCGACGATTCATAAATGACCGGCAGACCACTGCCGGGATGCGTGCCGCCACCTACCAAGTAGACGTTTTGCAGATCCTCAAAGCGATTGTGGGGGCGATTGTGCAGCATTTGCCCGAGATTGTGCGCCAAATTGAAGGTCGCCCCACGATACAGCCCGAAGTCGCTTTGCCAATTCGCAGGGGTGATCACACGCTCGGTAACGATTCGTTGCCGCAGATCCCCCAGTCCCACTTTTGACAGTTGATTGAGCGTCAACTCCCGATAATCGCGACAGGTGGCTTCGTCCCATTGGTGATGGCGATGAGCATGCGGGACCGGGACCAGGACGTACAACGTGCTCTGACCAGTGGGTGCCAAACTTGGATCGGTCACGCAGGCATTTTGCACATAAAAACTGGGCTCGTCGGGCAACGTAAAATCGCGCTCAATCTGTCGCAGGTTGCGCTCGTAGTCCTGTGCAATGTGAATCGTGTGATGCGGCAATTCGTCGTACCGACCCTCAATTCCCAAGTAGAGCATGAAGGTCGAGCAGGAGAACTTTTTCTTGGCTAGTTGACGATTCGACCAGCGACGACGCAGCCGATCGGGTACTAGGTCGTGCATGGCCTGAGCAAAGTCTGCGTTGATGATGACCGCATCGGGTGCATAGCTCCCCTGCTCGGTATGCACATGGGTCGGGCGCTGGCCATCAAAACTAAAACCGGTCACCGCTTCGTTGGTGCGAATCTCAACTCCCATCCCCTGCGCGATCTCAGCCATCCGCGTACTGACTTGACCACAGCCTCCCACCGGATGAAACACTCCGTATTCATACTCGAGATAGGAGAGGATGGAAAACAGACTTGGACATTTGAAAGGGGACATCCCCAAATACTTCGACTGAAATGAAAACGCGATCGCCAAGCGTGGGTCTTTAAAGTAGTCCCCCAACTCGTGACCGAGCGTCCTCCATGGCTTGACCCACGGCAGGGCCGAGATGAAAGCCGGAGAAAGCAAATCGCGAAAGCTATTGAATGGTGCTTCCAGAATCGGACGAAATCTAGCCAGCTTTTCTCGATTGTCAATCATATACTTGGTGAGCGAGCCGCGATCTTGCGGAGAGAACTCGCCGATCTGCTCCTCCATCGCTGCGATGTCAGGTGTGGCATCGATCCGACCACCGGAGGCAAAACTGATGCGATACTGAGGATCAAGCCGCCGCATCGGGATCTCGGTCATCAAATCCAAACCGATCGAATCAAAGATCTCCTTCAGCACTCGTGGGTAAAGAAAAAACGTTGGGCCGATATCGAAGCGAAAACCCTCCTGCTCAAACGTGGCTGTGCGACCGCCAACCCAACTTTGCTTCTCCAGTACCGTCACTCGCGCGCCCGCTTGGGCCAATTGCAGAGCCGACGCCAAGCCCCCAGGGCCTGCTCCGACAATGACAACGTGCGGTGATTTCATAGCTCAATTCCGTGACAAAACTCGAATGGATCGCAACGGATTGTAGCCGATCGGCAAGTTTTGAGACCTACCATTCCTCTCCGCCGACGGGTTGTGCCAATTCCGTCCAAGCGATGATGACCGCCGCCAGTCCCACGCAAACGATTAATGTCAACCATAGCGATTGGTAGAGCCTGCCACGCGCATTCGCCGACGCACACGTCCAGTCGGTCACCGCCGCAGCCGAGGCGGGAGCCAGTATGGCCAGCCAACTGAGCGTATCGGGGAGACCAAGAAACGAGTTAAATTGCGCACTGGCGATCGCCGACGAAGATGCAAACAGGCATGGCCCTGCCGCCACGCCCAACAACTGAGGCGATCCACGCCGGAGGCTCAATAGGCTCAAGCACCCGAGTACCGCAGCTACAGCCATCAGCGGCTCGGTCACCTTTAAAAAGGATTGACTGGTTAGATAGGCTGCTGCGATGAGTATTAGAATCCATCCGATTCCCAAGATGGCCGACGCGAGTGGTTGACGGCGCTCAATACAAAACCAACCAACCACTGTTCCAAGTGTGATCGTCGACAGCCAGATGTGTCGTTTAGGGAGCAAGAATTCCCAGGCTTCCCCCAGAGGAAAAACCGCAAGGGCTGCAACGAATACAGCTCCGCCGCGCAGCAACCATACGATCCAAACGTTGTTAAGGCCAGCCGTGACGACTGCAGCTAGGGCTACTAGGGCCACTCCCGTTGGAAATCGCATCCAAGCGTCTTCGTGCCACACCGCCCATTCATTACGAAACGCCACCGCCCCCCAGATCGCCACGATGGTCGCGATGCCAATCGGGACAGAGCGAACGAAGTCAACGCTCCGTTCGGAGTGTTGCGAACTGTTCGCTCCCTTTATTCGCAGCGCAATGACTGCTCCAACAACAGCCGCCGCAGCGGGCAGAAGCACATTGATTGCCAAAACTTTCAATTCGAACATAGGTTTTTGCCGATTATAGCGCGATTCTGCCGAATTAAATAGGTTGTCATGACCTCTGTCATTATATACAAAGGGTTGGCTGGTACAGTCATTGTTGACTCGCGGTTCAACTTCGTTTTGATTCTTACAGGTAAGCGCAAAACTCGATGGCTCAAGGCGATCACATCTACGTCAATTGCGTGGCTGGCGGGATTCCCTATCAACACCATGGTATCGACATGGGGGATGGCACGGTGATTCACTTGGCTCCGGCCGATGGTGGGCGAATCGCCTTTCGGGACCAGAGCGATCGTTTTTCAGTGCGGCGCGATACGCTGGAAGTTTTTTGTCGCGGTTCTCAACCGACAACGGTCCGGCACGCTTGTGCCCGATCGGTGGAGGAAGTGACCGCCGCCGCCGAAGGTCAAGTGGGGCGGTGTGGCTACAGTTTGCTGGATGGGAACTGTGAAAACTTTGCTCGACTATGCGCTTGTGGGCGTTCCGAGAGTCATCAAATCGAAATGGGCCAAGCGACTCTATCCGCCGTCGCCTCCATGTCGACCAAGGCGTTTTGGTCGGTTACGAGCCGAATTTCTGGTCGCGTCGCGTTGCGTGGCGCGATGAAGGTGCATCCCGCTTCCATCCTGGCTGACGGCATTGAGATCGCCACGCTCGCCATCGGTTGCCGCCAAGGGATGAGTTCCGAACGCGCGCGGCGCGTGGCTCGCATTAGCGGTTCGGTCGCTGCGGTGGGGATCGGTGCCATAGTAGGTGGCCCAGCCGGTGCGGCTCTATCATTGGCCGCCCATTCCAGCTCCACCGCCCTTGCCGATTCCATTTGCGCCACGATCCGCAAGTCGCTGTCGTAGCTACGTTCGCCAGAACGTCGACTCCCTGCGGTCTGGCGTCTGCCGTCTGGCGACGGCAGCTACGGTAAGCTGTTGGCGGGCTAGATTGGGGGGCGTCCCAGCTTCGGGGGAACTAGGCTATACTGGGAACGCCAAAGAAGTCACTACACGAGCGGCGAGCGGTATGACGATTCTCGAAGTTTGCGACGTTAAAAAGAGCTACGGCTCGGGGGATGCGCGCGTGTTCGCCCTGCGCGGAGTCTCGGCCAAGATCGAGAGTGGCGAGTTCGTCGCGATTATGGGACCTTCCGGATCGGGAAAGAGTACCTTGCTGACTATTTTGGGCGGCGTCGAGTCCCCCAGCAGCGGACAGGTGCTGTTGGAAGGGATCGACTTAGCCAACATCAGCGAAGACGAACGAACCATACTTCGGCGACGCCGCTTGGGATTCATCTTTCAGTCGTTCAATTTGCTCCCCAATCTGACCGCTGAGGAAAACGTTCGCTTGCCGATGGAGTTGGATGGTCGGCGCGGAGCCACTGTCAAGGAGCAAGCGCTGTCGGCATTGGAGCTAGTCGAGATGACTCATCGCCGCACGCACTTGCCCTCCGCACTATCAGGTGGAGAGCAGCAGCGGATCGCCATCGCACGGGCGCTGGCTATCGGCCCGGCGATCGTTTTGGCCGATGAGCCAACCGGCAACCTCGACTCACGGCAATCGGGGCGCATCTCGGCACTGCTGGAGCGATTGGCCAATGAACGAGGGCAGACGATCGTGATGGTCACACACGACCCTGGCGTAGCTCAAGTTGCGCGACGTCTGATCACGATTCGCGATGGCCTGATAGAGCACGACGGGGCATCGGCAGAAGTTCTGCGACGAACCGAACTACTGAATGTCAAGGAAGAGTAGATGTCGCTGGCCAGATTCAGTCTGCGCGAGGTGCGTTCACGTCCCGGTCGCATCCTGCTCACGTTCTTGAGTATTGCGATCGGCGTGGGAGCAGTGGTGGCTGTGCTGTTGGCCACATCTACCTCGCGCACGGCCCAGCGTGAAATGCTCAAAGCGGTCTCGGGGAAGGCCGATCTGGAATTGGTCAGTGAATCGCCGGCCGGTTTTTCCTACGATGTGGTGAGGCAGGTTCGCGACGTCAGCGGCGTCAAGCTGGCTGCCCCGTCGCTCAATCGTATCGCGGTGTTGTTCGTGGGAGAGCAGCGGGCGCGAGCCCAAGTCTTCGGCATCGATCCGCGGATCGACCAAGAGGTTCGCGACTATAAAATTGTGTCGGGGCGGCTGCCGGCGAAATATGATGAGATCCTGCTCGACGACAGCTTTGCGCAGTCGATGGGCGCGACGCTCGACCAACCAGTTAAAATCTTGGCCCGCGGTGGCTTGCAGGAATTCCGCATCGTCGGATTGGTGCGTCCCAGCGGCACAGCGCTGGCTTTAGGGAGTGCCGCGTACTTGGTCCTCCCTTCGGCGCAGAGTGTCTTCAAGACGGATGCCAACATTGACCAAGTTCAGATCGTCGCCAATGACCAGGCCGATGTGACGCAACTCAGTCAAACATTGGCGGCCAGTCTGCCGGAAGGGGTCACGGTCCGAACCCCGCGGACCAGCAGTGACATGGCTCAAGAAACAATGTTCGCCACGGAGAACGGTTTGCGTATGGCGATCGCCTTCGCCGTCTTGATCGCGATCTTCATTATCTACAACACCTTTCAGATGGCGGTGGGAGAACGTCGACGACAATTGGGAATCCTGCGCGCCGTGGGGGCGACGCGCCGTCAAGTCATGTGGATGATCCTGCGTGAAGCGTTGTGGATCAGCGTGGCTGGCTCGCTGGCCGGGTGCCTACTAGGGGTGTGGGGGGCTGAGTATTTGAACCAAGTCACGGAACAAATCATGAGTGTGAAATTGCCTAACACACATCTGACGCCCCTCCCCTTCCTGGTCGCCGTGGCCGTGGGGATTGCCGTTTCGCTGTTAGGCGCGCTCGCCCCAGCGCGGCGCGCCAGTCAAGTCGATCCGCTCGAAGCAATGCGGGCGATCGACATCCAGCACAACGATGAAGTGATCAGGCGCGCTACGCCCCTCGGTTTTGTGCTAATACCATCCGGCCTGGCTCTGTGGTGGTTGTCCACTCAAGACTATCTTCCTATCGGTGCCGATATTGTCGCCATCGTTGGAATCTTGCTCGGCTGCGTGCTGTTGATTCCAGTCTTGCTTTCCACTGTGTCGCATACGTTGGGACTGGGGCTGGGACGCTGGTTGGGGGTTGAGACGCGGTTGGCGCAAAAGCAGTTGACTCGTCACCTCGGGCGGACCACGCTGACGGTGGGAGTGTTATTCATTGCGATGAGCACCAGTGCTGGCATGGCGGGGAACGTGTTGGACAATGTACGGAACGTAACCGATTGGTACTCGCGGGCGATTCTGGGGGACTTTTTTGTGCGCGCCAGTATGCCTGATCTGGCGACTGGAGCTGCCGCCGATTTGCCCGAAGGGACTGGTGACGAATTGTCTCTCATCCCTGGCATCAAATCGCTCGATCCCATGCGGTTTGTCAACGCGCAGTCGGGTAAGCACTCGGTGTTACTCATCGTTCGCGATTTCGTTGGTGATCCGGAAAAAATGTTCGACTTGGTGCAAGGGACTGGTACCGATGCAGTGGCTGGCCTGCGAGCGGGGCAGGCGCTGGTGGGGAGCGTGTTGGCGCAACGCTTGGATATCGGCCCCGGAGACACCATCCCTTTGGAAACTGCCGATGGCACCGTGCAACTAACGATTGCGGCCACCGTCAATGACTACATGGCTGGCGGCCTGACCCTCTATTTGACGCGCGATGAAGCGCGTAAGTTGCTTAACGTGAGTGGTGTCGACGCCTACGTTGTCCAAGCTGAAGCGAGTCAATTGCAACAAGTCGAAAAAAAGCTACAAACCTACTGTCGTGACAATGGTCTACTGTTGCAATCTTATGCTGAACTGGTCCAGTTTATCGACGCCATGATCAACGGAGTCATTGCGAGCCTGTGGATGCTACTGGCGCTCGGCTGCTTGATCGCCACCATGGGCTTGGTCAACACGCTCACCATGAATATCCTGGAACAGACCCGCGAGATCGGTATGTTGCGGGTAGTGGCCATGACACGTGGACAGGTGCGGCGGATGATCTTTGCTCAAGCCACCTTGTTGGGATTGATCGGGTTAGTTCCGGGAGCCATCGCGGGAGTGTTCGTGGCCTACGCGATCAGCTTCTCAGCCCAATCGGTGCTGGGACATGCGATCGCCTTTCACTTTCGTCCCGGTCTGGTGTTCGGTTGTTTGGCGGTCGGTATAGTAGTGGTGATGCTCTCTTCGCTGATCCCCGCCGAACGGGCAGCGCGCTTGCAACTCTCCGCCGCGCTGCACTATGAATAGTAGGTATTGGGAATAACGAGGTACTGGCCATGCGGCTTGACGGAAGAACGGCGCTGATCACAGGAGGAACCCAAGGTGTCGGCGGCGCAATCGCGCGGCGCTTGTCAGCGGCCGGTTGTCATCTCGTTCTGCATGGACTTCGCGATGATGAATTGGCCCAACAAACGCTAGCCGATTGTCGAGCACACGGGGGCAACGTGGACTTGGTCTGCACCGATCTCTCCGGCCCAACCGAGCCGGTCATTGCTGAATTAATGGCCCGCGTCGATGCCGTGACTGATAGCGTCAGCTTATTGGTGAACAATGCGGGCACCTATCGAGAAGAACCATTCCTGGAGATGAGCTGCGAAACGTTCGAGCAAACCATGCGGCTCAATGTGCAGGCGGGATTCTTTTTGACGCAGGCCTTCGCCCGCCGCTGGGTCGCAAGGAAGATAGCTGGGCGCGTGCTCTTTACTGGATCGATCAACGGCGAATTAGCCGAGCCGGATCATACCGCCTACGACACCAGTAAGGGAGCAGTGCGGACGATGATCCGTAGCTTGTGCGTCGCGCTGGCTCCGCTCGGAATTCGGGTCAATGCCATGGCTCCCGGATTGGTCGCTACTCCGTTGACATCGCCAGCCATCGGTTCAGGTAGCGATGCCCTTCGCTGGATGCAATGGCACACACCCAACGGTTGCGTCCCTGGTCCTGAAGTCTGCGGAGGGGCCGCTTTATTTTTACTGAGCGATGAAGCCGAGCACATCCATGGCCAAACCCTGCTGGTCGATGGCGGCATGAGCGTCTGGCAACAACCCGACGTCCCCCATCAATTGCGTGGGAAGTTGGGGTGAAATCGCTGATATTTCCCGCTCCTTCGATTATCCTATTGGCAGCGAGCGTTAAATTAGTGTCGGATCTTAAGCGTAGCTGCGGTCGCCAGACCGCCGGAAGTCTACGTTCTGGCGAACGTAGCTACGACTGATATATCCCGAACGATGCTTAAGCCGCCAATAAGCAGCGGACTATCATCTCACCGAGCATTTCCATGAAACGTATCCGTGAATTTAGAGTGACACTCTGCCACTTGGACGGCGGTATTACAGCGCAGGATGTCAGTGGTTGGCACAAGGCGTGGGAATTGGCGGAGCAAGCCATGCACGATGACTGCGTCGAGGGCCGTATCGCGGACGCCCGAGCCAAGCGCGCGCCGATGATCGCCATTTTTTCACATCACAATTTCCAAGATGAATTGGCCGACGTTGCTGATCAGGCCGTCAAAACGAAATGGCGTTCTGAGCCGCTAGGGAAGATCAAAGAGGCGGAGCGCTTTGCCAATACCAACTTGACCGACTTCGGTTGGACGTGGGTGGAAGGGGCCAAGCGCGACTTGCCATTTCGACTGAACTATTTCGAGCGCGGAGCCGAGCGAAATCCAGAGGGCTTGCTCGCACTCATGCTCGGTCTCCGCGCCGAAGCACGCGACCTTTTAAGTTGAGTGTCGCTGTTTTGGTGGGTCGCGCCTGCAGGGCAAGCGGGCTGTTGATTTAGTGAACCTCAGGCGCTAACCGTGGGCTTTTGGGGGCGCAGTTGGTTGCTAGGGCCCACGGCTAGCGACTAAGGTTCACTAACAATGCGATGCGCACTAAACCGACAGCCCGCAAGCCCGCGAGGGGGCGTCGACAAATCCTATTGACTCTTCTGCTCCAGAGCCCGCATGGTTTCGTCGAGCGTGTATTGCACGTATTGGTCGACATCCTGATTGAGGACCTCCAGCGCTACCTCGGCAGCTTCGTCCCCATCCATAAAACTCAATGCGCGAACAGCTTCCACGCGGACTCGCGAATTGGGGTCGGCCACGCGGGCTTTCAATAACTCCAACGCCCCATCGACGCGATCAAGCCAAAAGGAGAGGACGCGCACGGCAGCGGCTCGCGCGCGATGGTCTTCGGCATTGAGCAGTTTCTTCAACAGCCCCTCCTCCACCACATTGTGCGTTTGATAAACCCACAGCGCTTCCAGTAGATTGTGTTCGTAGTCAGCATCCTCGGACTCCAATGCGGCTGACCATTTGGCGGTCGCGGCAATCACTTCGGTCGTGTCGCGCTGTGCTATCTCACGTCGGACAACATAGCGTGTGCGGTCCTCGGGGGCCTTCAGCAATTCCAGCAGATCGGGGAGTGCTGCACCTGCCACCTGCGGCGCTTCCACCAATGGTCGACCCTTGTAAGTCACCCGCCAAATGCGACCATGAGTGTGGTCCCGATTCGGCTCGCGAAGGTTGTGTTGCAAGTGCCCGATCAGTGCATTGTGCCAGTCGACAATGTACAGCGATCCATCGGGGGCAAATTGAATATCGATGGGTCGGAAATTCCCATCTTCACAATAGACCAGAGGCGTGACCTCTTCCCCTTTGAATCCCGCTTCGTCATCTGAGACTTTGTGATTCAGCACTGCTCGATCACCGATGCAATTGGTCACCAAAAAATTCCCTTGGGCATCGTCTGGGAAATGTCGGCTGGAGACCAATTCGCAAGCCGCCGAGGGGCGCGTTCGCTTGGGATAGAAAGTGGGGAATGCAAAGTCCGGATCGCCACCCGTCTCTTTGGCCATCCGCTTGTGCTGTGATCCTCCGGGATGTTTGAGCGGATAAGCGATGTGGCCTGTCAAGGGAGTCGCCCAATAGCTGAACCCTGGCGAGGCATCGGCGATTAGATCTTGCCCCCAGCGATCGAACACATGCCCCCAGGGATTGGAGAACGCGAACGAAGCATGCGCGCCGAACTTTTCAGTGCGAGGATCGTACTTCCAGATTCCCGCTTCATGCATGCGTGTCAGTCCGTAGGGGCTTTCCACTTGCGAGAACTTGAAAGTCCCTTCGTTAAAGTAAAGATTGCCCCCTGGCCCCCAAGTGAACGCAGCGATGCCGTGGTGCGAGTCGGCTGTGTCGAAGCCGACCAGCTTACGAATTCGCGTGTCAGCTCGATCATCTCCATCGGTATCCTGCAAAAACAAAATGTCAGGTTGTTGGGCAACATACACTCCCCCTCGTCCGATCTCAAAACCGGTTGGCTGATGCAGACCGCCAGCAAACACCTTGCATTCGTCGGTCCGACCATCATGGTCGGTGTCTTCCAAGATCAACAACTTATCATCCAACACGGACTTCGGTTTCCAGTGAGGATAAGAAGGCATGGTGGCGACCCACAAGCGACCACGATTGTCAAAATCCAGGGCTACTGGATTGGCTAGTTCTGGGAACTGTTCTTCTGAGGCCACAAGGTTAATCTCGTAACCGGCGGCCAGTTTGAAGAGTTTCTGTTGTTCGGCGGCTGGGAGATAATCGAGCGACCCGAGCTTGCCAGCCTTGGCTTGCTTGTCGTCTGGACCACCAACGTTGGTGCGTGGTTCGATGAAGGGGAGCGTGTTACTGTCATCGACTTCGGCCGCAACCGTTTTGCCTTGCGCCACACTCCAGATTCGCGCGTCGCGATTGGCTGTCATCTGATCAAGGATCGCACGCTCGCGTTCCATAACGTCGCGGTTGTTATAGGTCCCATCCGTCCCTGCCAATCCACGATCACCGTAAATGGAGAAGCCATTAACCGCTCGATAACGATGCCACCAGTGAAAATTCTTGTCATCGATCTCGCGTTTGAGTTGAGCGAGTTCGGTAGCGCTGGCGGTAGGCTTCACATTGCAGAGCCCTTCCATCAAGATCGGTGCCAAGGCTTGGTAGCCGCTTTCGTTCAAGTGCGAACCGTTGAGTGTCAAACGCTTGTCCGACGATTCAAACAGCTTCATTGTCGGATGGAACAGATCGACATAGCCGACTCCAGTCACCTTGGCCACGCGCTGTAGCGCCCGAGTGTAAGTCTCTAAATGCTGGTTCTCTTTCTCGCCGCTGGGTAGATTGGCGTCACCAGTGTTCTCAAACGCGATCGGTGAAATTAAAACGACGCGCGGCGCGCCATGACCACTAAAATCCTGTTGCTTAGTCTCTTCCACTAAGGTCTTCATCTGTTGACTGAAATTGGCTAGCCCCGCCTCGCCATGAAACGATTCATTGAAGCCAAAGAAATACAAGATCACCGTGGCGGCACTGTGTTTCAAATGTGTTTCTGGTGAACCAAAGTCCTTGGATCGTATGCGCGTCGCCGGCTCGTCGCCAGGGAAGCATAAATTTCGAACCGTCAATTGCTTCTCCGCAAACTGTTTATGCAGCAGCGTCTCCCAAAAGTTATGTTGCTGCATCCGCTCTCCCAGTTCGTTCCCTACCAGACAGATATGATCCCCTTGTTCCAGTTGCAGCGATTGTCCCCGCAGTGTTTCGCAGGAGAGTGCCAGCCACAGAGTGCACGCCAACAGGCATGGCGCGTAGCAGAGAATGGTGAGAGCAGGAGGCTTGTTCATTGTCATCATCTTGGAGTAGAGGAGAGTGGAGTGGGTGGAGTGCGTGGCACTGGCATAGCCAGTGATTTCGAAGGACTTGAGCTTACGACACCACGTATTGTTTTAAGCGTTCGAACTAATGAGGTTGACCAATCACGGGTCTAACCAGTGTAGTAGTGTGAGGGGCATGAGCAACTGGCTGATTTCGCCAAGCATGCAGTTTAGCAGAGGAGTGATGGGGTGTGGGTTTTGGCTGAAAACCTGGTCGATTATCTCGCACCGGCAGAAGCGAAAGACGGCTAACCAACAAAACTAATTTCACCCGCGAGGGAAGCTCGCAGGGGGTCCAACTTCCACGCTGGACATCTGCGGGAACTTTGGCCCCAATCGCTATCACGCAAACGGACGGGAGTCAGGCAAGAAAGCCTGACGTAGGTTAGTTGCCGCTGGATAATGCACCAAAGCTGGTGCCAACTTGGGAAGCATGTTGAGCCTGGATGCTCATGTACATCTGCCGAATCTGCGCTTTGAGTCCATCCAATTCGGCAGCAGCCTTCGCAACTTCCTGGTTCAATAGTTCCACTTCCTTTTGGTAATTCCCCAAGTCGCTTTGCAACTCTTGCTTCTCTACTTGGCGGAAACTGATCATCTCCTGACCGAACTGATTGGCCTTGTTCATCTCGTCAGTATCGCGCGTGGCCAGCGCGATGCTCTCGGTCACTTCGTGATTGCGAACCACATGGCGATTGAAGGCTTCTTCATAATCGATCAACGGGCGAACATAGACGCGTTGCTCCAGCGCAAGCACGCCACTATTGATCAACGCCGCGGCCGCTTCTTCCTTCAACACAATGATTGCCCCCTTCATATCTGGGGTCAATTTGACGACGCCACCCTCACCGACTTTGAGACGTGAGTCGATGCTACGTCCTTGCACGTCAAAATAACCGCGCTCGGTGGCATTGGCGACCTCCTTGCTATCGACGTCCAATTCGTATTCTTTCAATACTTTGACTTGCACCCACACCGTCTCGCTGGGATCGCTATCGCTGGCACGCAGTCCATCGCGCAGATAGGCATCCACCAGTTGCTGTTGACGGTTGGGATCGGGGACATTGGCAAACAGTCCACGAATGGTTTCTTCGTCCATGCGACCAAAAATCTGTTCTTCCGTCGGCTGCGATCCAGGCGCAGCAAACGTGTCGTGGCTGTCAAGAGGCAGCAATTCGTAGAGCGTCCAATTCACCGCAGCACCACCAGCGATTCGCTGTTGCTGATCGGCGTACAGTGGCAAAGTTGGTTCGAGCGTGACTTGGCCAGCTTGGCTTTGCTTGACTACAAATTCTCCCAGGTAATAAACGGGGATCGGCTGACCAGCTTCGTTTAGGTCTTCAGCGAATCCATAGACCACTGTGTTGACCGGCAAACTCTCACTCGAAGGTGGCTTGGGGGCTGCGGCGGCTGCCGGTTCCTCCGCCAATGGATCGGCGGCTGCGCTGCGGACCGCATCGCTACTGGAGAGCTCCAATTGATACTTGTCATCGGCCGATTGCAGTAAACTGACTTGCCGCCAAACTCGACCACGATCGGCTGTTAGCCTTCGTAACTTGCCTTGCACGGGGACCACCGCGTCGAGCGCATCGGGGGAAACCCCGAAGTCGCCCCACAAGAGTTGCTGGGTCGTCGCTTGGGCTTGTTCGGCCGCCAAGCGGTTTTTGTGCGCTTCTTCCGTTGCGTTAACTCGGCGATAGTGCACTCCGGCTGAAAACACGATCAGTACCCAGCACTCGATAAACAAGCAGCTCAGGAGCAGACTGTGCAGCACGCCCCAGCCCCGTGCGGTAATCACCAGCACGTAGATGAAGACGATAAGCGATACCAATAACAGCAATAGAATAAGGATTCCACCCAAACCCATGGCAGTTTCGTTTCCTGAAATAGGAGATGCACGGAGGCCAATTGGAGTTGAACACCCTGAGCAAACCCAGCATGTCCCCACCTAAAAAGCGAGCTCATAAGCCCTTTATAATACTTGCCAGCGGCGACATATGTTACCGTTTTTCGCCACCTTTTCATCGAATGTCACTAGGTTGAGGGGTGGTAAGCCGTTTTGGCGCTAGCCAACCCGTAATTCCAGTCGAAATCCGTGAAGCTCAGGGGCTAGCCGTGGGCTTTTGACGGGTCCCCGTAGACTCACGCGGCCCACGGCTAGCGCTTTAGGTTCACGACACGAAAAACGTAGCTGTGGTCGCCGGACCGCAGGGCGTCTACGTTCTGGCGAACGCGGCTACGACTGTTATTTTCCGCACTATGCTAAGTTTCGATCGCTAACACCCCCCCGAAAGTGGTTTCTTTTGTCGATTTCGGACAAGTCCGCACTGCCTGTAAAGATAGGTCAAGCAGGATAGATCGGACAACTGGAAGGGACAGAAAAACTCCTATCAAGCGCACAGCCCCCATAAGCCGAAACCTGGAATAACAGATCGTACTGCTACCTAGCTTCCGCAAGGACTCCGCGCAATGCACCGACCCAACACTCCCCGCAAACCGCTTAGCCCATTGGCCAATCACTTTCGTCGGGCAATTCGCGGACTGACATTGCTCTCCGCCTTCTCGGGATTGATGATCAGCCAAGGATGCACACGTCAAAAGTATCGTTGCAAGGTCGATACTGAGGCTTATTACCTCATAGATCAAAAGGTAGCCGAGAGCTGTGAAGCGACGGCGGCTCCGTACCGTATCGAAATCAATCCACGTAGCCGCATGTTCGACCCGTTCAATCCGGATCGTCCCCCGATGCCCGAGGACGACCCGCAGGCCAACCGCTACATGCGGATGGTGGATGGCAAGAAAGGGTATCCGTTGTGGGAAGCCAACGGACGGACCAATCTGGCGGAGAATCCAGGCTGGTGGAACAATTTGCCGCTGGACGAACGTGGAGTGCTAGTCTTGGATTTGAGCGAGGCGGTGCGAACGGCACTGATCCATTCGCCCGTCTATCAGACGAATCTGGAAACCATGTACCTCTCCGCGTTGGACGTGAGTAGCGAGCGATTCTTGCTCGATTCGCAGTTCTTTGGCGGATGGCAGGGGAGCGCGGAACGTCGTGGCACTCGACTCAACTCACCCAATGGCAGCACGCTCATATCAACCGGCCCGCGCGGGATGCAGATGACCAAGATGTACGCCACGGGCGCCGATCTGGTCGTCGGCTTCGCCAACTCGATGACTTGGCAATTGGCTGGCTCAGACAATTACGCATCGTCGTCGCTGTTGAATTTTTCATTGATACAGCCGTTGCTTCGACAAGGTGGTCGCGACGTGGTATTAGAACGGCTGACG
>JBGSJT010000132.1:0-7201 GCA_041741715.1 Pirellulaceae bacterium
CAAATGACAAATGACAAATGACAAATGACAAATGACAAATGACAAATGACAAATGACAAATGACAAATGACAAATGACAAATGACAAATGACAAATGACAAATGACAAATGACTCCCCTGGGTAGACCCGTGGTAGATTAAATTCATTACTTCGAGCGCTCAAAACATCTTAGCTGATTTCCAACTCTCCTCCTTCGACTCCACTGGCCTCAGCCAGTGCCACCCACTCCATCACTCCATCACTCCACTACTCCGCGTCGGGAGACTTCTCTCAATAAAGACGAAACTCTGCCTCACTCAGAGCCTGCTTTGCATCCTGCCACGGCTTAACGAGTTGTTCGAATACCGTTGCGCTTGGCAAAAACGGGACGATTGGCGTGGCTTTCGAGACGCTGCAAACGGAATGCTGGGTGAGTGGCGGGGTTCGATACGATCACGGTGGAGTTAACCAAACGCGACTTCTCTGTGTTGGAAGCCGTTGCGGATCGCGATCCGAATCCAGTGTGGTTTTTGCGCCGCAGTTAGTGGCTTGATTGCCCTCACGCAAACTGGTGCCGTCTCCCCCAGCTTTGGTCAACAGAAAGAATTCTCCGCCATCGCCGCAGCAGTATTGGGAGGGACCAGCCTCTTGGGTGGACGTGGTAACATACTCCCCGGGACCCTATTTGGCGCCATTCTGTTTCAGACCGTCGAAGACGGTTGTTGATCGTCAACGCAGATCCCTATTTGTATCCACTGATCCTGAGCAGCATTAACTCTCTCGCCGTGCAACTCGACACCCTGCGACAACAGATGGTCCAACGCGCCGCCCGCAGTACCATTCGCGCAACGCCTCTAGCCTCTAGCCTCTAAAGCGCACGGCTAGCGACTGAGGTTCACTCGAGCTCTTCCATCCTTTGGTAACTCCGAGAGAGCTCTTCTTCTAACTGCTGTAGCTTGGCCTGTTCTGCTGCGATGCGCGCGCCCCCCTCTTTGTAAAATACGGGATCGGCCAACACCGTTTGTTGTACCGCGATGCTCGTTTCTAACACTGCGATGCGACTGGGGAGCGCGTCCAATTCCTGCTGCTCCTTAAAGTTCAATCGCTTGGCGGTCGGCTTTTTTTCAGGCAGAGTTACAACCGCCTGGGACTCAACTTCGAGTGTAGATGAAGCCTGGCTTTCGGCAACCTTCGACGCGCCAGCAAACTTCGACTGCTTGTCGGGGCGTTGCCTGAGCCAATCGTCGTAGCCACCCACGTATTCGTCGACACTCCGCGAGCCATCGGCATTGACTTCCAGCACAATCGTACTGGTGACCACGTTATTCAGGAATTCACGATCATGGCTAACAACGAGCAGTGTCCCTGAGTAGTCCACTAGACGTTCTTCCAACATTTCTAGCGTCTCCGCATCGAGATCATTAGTTGGTTCGTCCAAAACAATCACATTTGCCGGCTTGGCGAACAGTTTGGCTAACAACACCCGGTTTCGTTCACCACCGCTCAGGCGGCTGATCGGTGTCCGCGCACGTTCGGGAGTGAATAGAAAATCTTGCAAATAACCAAGCACGTGTCGCGACTTTCCACCTTCCATAGCAATGGTCTGGTAACCGTCGTTCACATCCTCCTCAACAGTCTTGGTGCCATCGAGCTGATCGCGAAGTTGATCAAAGTAAGCGATTTGCAGATTGGCTCCCAGGCGCACCGTCCCCTGTTGCGGTTGAAGCTTTCCCAACAGTATTTTCAGCAGCGTTGTTTTTCCGCACCCATTGGCACCGATCACACCAACTTTGTCGCCGCGCATGATGGTCGTCGAGAAGCCGCTGAGAATATCGACTGTTCTATCGGCGGTAGAGTGCGCGAAGCAAACTTCATCGAGCTGTGCAACAAGATTACCGCTCCGCTGCCCCTGTTGGATTTGCAGATTAGCAGTTCCCACTTTGGTGCGTCGATCGGCGCGAACTAACCTCAGCTCCTTCAGCGCTCGCACGCGTCCTTCATTACGAGTTCGCCTGGCCTTAACCCCCTGCCGAATCCACACCTCTTCCTCGGCCAGCTTTTTGTCGAAAAGTGCATTCTGCTTTTCCTCCGCAGCCAGTGCCTCCTCTTTACGTTGCAGAAATGTTTCGTAGTCGCAGGACCAGTCGAAGAGTCGGCCACCTTCGATTTCCAGAATGCGCGTCGCCAAATTTCGCAGGAAGCGACGATCGTGAGTCACGAACATCAGCGTTGCATTCCAACGCCCTAGAAAGGTTTCCAGCCAACCGATCGCGTCGATATCCAAGTGATTAGTCGGTTCGTCCAGCAGCAATAGGTCCGGTTTATCGACTAAAGTTCGAGCAAGCAGTACACGCCGTTTCATACCGGACGACATCGTTTGGACCAAGGCCTCGGGATCAAGTTCCATCCGCGATAGGACTTGATCAACTTTATGGTCAATCTGCCAATCCTCCGGTGCATCGAGTCCGCTGCCGATATCTTCCGCAACACTCACGCCAACTCGTACTATTTCGGCCACAGTGCCATGCAGATCATGCGGCACTTCTTGAGGTAGGAAGGCAACACGTGCCCCAGGACTGAGCTGAACACTTCCATGATCCGGCTCAATTTGGCCCATCAAGATCCGCATCAACGTAGATTTGCCCGCGCCATTGCGTCCCAGCAATCCAATCTTTTGCCCCGGTTCGATGATGCAGTCGACACCGTTTAAAAGTGCAGGACCGCGAAAGCGGATCGTCAAATCACTAATGGTTACTAAAGGCACTACGCGTTTCTCTCAAAGGACGTTGTTGAACGGCACAAGTTTTGCGAAATTCTGTGGCTATATCAGCTCGACGCGCCAGCCAGTGGGTCCCTGATGGGCGCGATTGGGTCGACCGCAGGCCCGGAACCCACGCGCTGGCGCGCCGAGCTGATATTTTTTTGCGTTGTTCAAACCTGGTTATCACCGTAGGCATGCACTTCGTCGCAGATCTGCTTGAGGACCTGTTCCAGATTTCCTCCGGCACGTTCGAAGCGATCGGGATTGATGGCTAACGGGGCTCCGATGACGACCAGCGGTGCGCCGTGCTTGGGGGACTCAATGGCTTGATCGATCGACAGGCCCCCCACTGCTTGCACCGGGATGTCGACCGCTGCCACTACTTCGCGGAGTTGATCGAGTGGCGTGGGAGCTTGCTCACCACGCGCAGCGATACCACGCCGTTCATCAAACCCAATATGATGTATCACGATATCGCACCCCAAGTCTTGCAGCAATCTCGCACCGGCTACCATATCGGGACAGCCCAAATTGTCACCCATCACACCGATCCCATAATCCTTCCCCGCTTGGCAAACCACTTTTATGGTCTCGGCGTGCGCGCGAGCCATGACGACGACGTAGTTAGCCCCTGCCTTGGCCATCATCTCAGCTTCCAAGTAACCGCCATCCATCGTTTTGAGATCGGCCACGATGGGTGTCTGCGGAAATCGAGCGCGTAACTCACGCACCGCCCGCAGCCCTTCGGCTAATATCAACGGTGTTCCCGCTTCTAACCAATCGACACCTGCACGGAGCGCCAGTTCAGCCGTTTCGATGGCTTCTTCAATTGTGGTAACGTCGAGCGAAATTTGCACGATGGGTTGCATGTTTTTAATCCAATGAAATGTTGTCCGTGATGGCGGTATGGTAACACTGTTTCAAACGTTCGGTAACTAAGGCTAGGAGCTGTTCGTCTTCCAGACTAGCGACTTCTTCAACGGTGATAGCGGGTCCGACAGCAACCCGTAGCGGTTGACGGAAGGGACATCGGCTACCACGCGGCAGAGCTTCAAACGCTCCGGTAATAGCGACAGGAATCAAGGGAACTCGGCTACGTCGCGCGACCGACAAAAAGCCAGGCTTCAAGGTGGCGATTTTACCATCTGGGCAGCGCGTCCCCTCAGGGAAGATCAGCACTTTCTTCCCCGCCTTGAGTCGTTTTAGCGTCTCCTTTAAACCAGCCAAGCCACTGCGATCGCGATCGAGTTCTATCGCGTTGAGGAGTGAAATGAGTGCGCCGAAAAGCTTGCTCTTGAACAACGATCGCTTAGCCAAGTAGTTGAGTCGTTCGTTGAATGTCACGCCGATCAACAAGGGATCGAAGTGGCTTTGGTGAGTGCTGAGAATCAGCGCCCCCCCTTCGACATGCGTATGTTCGCGACCAAAGCAACGAAGATGAAAAACGAATACGGACACCCACGCCGCGATGGTCCGCACCGCGCGATAGAACAGATACTGCAACGGTCCGAACCAGGATCGTTGCGAACGGTTTGACGGTTTGTCGTGGGCCATTTAAACTCGACCGCCACCGTGGTCACTGATGTTCCCCTGCTCCGCCCCCTTGAGTTTCCAATCCTCGTTGGCTTCACTCAAGCGAGCCGTGACCAGTTCGAGCAACTGCGCCACCACATCGGCCAGCGATAGACCAGTTGTACAGACTTCGATGGCATCGACGGCCTTACGCAGACCACCGACGGGCCGCGAGAAATCTTCCTGATCGCGTTGGTCTTGCTGCTGTAGAACCGTATCGAAATCGACTTCGATGCCGCGTTGCTGCAATTCCTGCAGGCGGCGGCGCGCCCGCTCCTCACGGGAAGCAACCAGGAAAATCTTGCAGGGAGCATCATGAAAAACTTCACTCCCCTGATCGCGTCCCTCGGTCACCACGCGACGTCGACACGTCCAATCGCGTTGCCACTGAGTCAGCCGCTGTCGTATTGCCAAGTTGTCCGCTATCGTCCCGATGGAACTAGCAACGCGCGGAGTACGAATCGCTTGAGACACATCTTCGCCATTGAGCCGCACCGATTCGCCGTCGAGATCGATGTGCAAGGTTTGGGCCAATTCCGTAACAGCCAGTGTGTCGCTGGGATCAAGCCCCGCTTGCAGCACCGCCAGCGTGACACAGCGATATAGCGCACCGGTATCGAGAAAATCAAATTGCAGTTGCCCAGCCAGCAATCTGGCCACGGTGCTCTTCCCAGCCCCCGCAGGACCATCAATCGCGACTACTAAACCGGAACAAGTCTTATTCATTACTTGTGTTCCGATGCAAAGGCGGTCGCACATCCGATCAACAGCCCTCCTAAATGGCATAGTTCGGCGTAGGGCCATTCGGGGACCGCGCCTGACAGTCCCACCACGATCATGCCTACAAAAATGACCACGATCGGAAAGGGGATTGAGACACCTAAATTAGGATCGAGCGTTGAACGAATCCAGACATATCCGAACAAACCGTAGAGCACGCCCGAGATTCCACCAAACGCCGGCGTGCCACTCATCCAGGCTGGCGAGAGACCCTGCAACAAATTCGGGCCGATGGCCAGCAACAACACAAACAGCGCAAAGCGAGGAGTTCCCACCCAGCGTTCGACCATCCTGCCGAAGGAGACCAGAACAAACATATTCATCGCTAGATGGATCATGCTTAAGTGCTGAAAAATGGGGGTGATCACCCGCCACAGCTCCCCTTTTTTCAAGCTGGCTGCTGGATCGCCTGCGCTCTTGACGTAATCGGTCATCGACACAAAGCTCAGCTCTTCATTGATCGCCTTACCCCATTCGTTATTCGGTTTGGGATGGGAGAAGGAGCTAAACAGACTGACCGCGATCGACAGAATCAGCAACGTCAGTGTGAGCGGGGGTATCGAGCCACCGCCTGCCATGCCCGGCGTGCGACGCATGTCGACGCGTTGCAGATTGCGTTTGATCGCCTGACTCTTTTTCGCTTTTTCCGCTAGTATCGATTTGGCCTGAGTCAGCGCTGTGGCGTACTTTGCATCTCGCGGATTATCGACAAACTGGCTCAGCTCTGTCCGCGCCAATTGCAATTTGTCTTCATCCCGCACCCAGATCTCCCACAGATCGCTGGAGTGTTCGGGGGATGAGTTCGGGACCGCCTCGATCTGAGTCGCAATATCCTGCGTGAGCAAATATGCTACCAACGATTCGGCGGAGCTACGTCCGTTAATTTGCCCAAGAAAGCGCATGCGGTACTTCAGATTTTCAGAAAGATGGTAGGCTGACGCGTAAACGAATGATGATACTCGAAATCCACTTTCCGCGCAAGCTCGAGTCGAATGCGCCCCAAGCCTATCGAAACAGCTCGTTAAAAAACTGTTGCATGGCCAGCCATGAGCGTTTGTCGGAGAGTGGGTTAAATGCCGCTCCACGCGAGTTGTCGTTTCCTGCCATGGGCTGTGTGAACGAGTGGACCGTGCCAGAATAAGAGATCATTTGCCAGTCGACCCCGGCCGAATCAAACTCAGCCCGCATGGCTTCAATTCCGTCCTGAGGCACGAAGGGATCGTTAGCACCATGCAGAATCAATATCTTTGACTTAATTTTCTGACCATCGTCTGGACTAGGTGAATCCAAGCCACCGTGGAAGCTGACGACGCCATCTATGTCGGCTCCACTGCGGGCTAGTTCAATGGCACCGGTACCACCGAAGCAATAGCCAATGGCAACCAGCTGGCTGGTGTCGACGCCAGGTTGCTGACGAAGCTGTTCAAGTCCCAGGTTTAGACGACGACGATATAGCTCACGATCGGCTTTGTAGCTCCCGGAAAGTTTGCCTGCTTCTTGCGGATTGGCGGGGTGGACCCCTTGGCCATAGATATCGAGGGCAAATGCGACATACCCAAGCGCAGCCAACTGCTTGCACCGCGACTGCTCGTAGTCAGTCAGCCCCATCCACTGATGAACGACCAACACGCCGGGACGAGCGTTAGCGGCAGGGTCGGCATTCCAAGCCACAAACCCCTCCAGAACTACATCTCCATCGTTGTAAGTGATGGATTTGGTTTGCACTTCAGCCTGGGCTGAGGCTTGTAGGCAGGCGCTGAGAAGGCAAGTGCTGAGCAGGCAGGCGCTGAGCAGGCAAGCTCTGCGAAGGCAAGCGCTGAGCACGCAAGCGCTGAGCAGTTGGACGATAGCAATTTGCATAGTTAATTCCATGGGTGGAGTTAGGCTCGTTCCCAGGCTCTGCCTGGGCTGTGCGACAAATAGCAATTCAGCGAGTATTTTCGAATTCTAATTTCTTGTATTTTGTTCCGCTCATGCTTCCGTCGGGTTCACCCCGGCGGAGCAACAACTGGCAGCTACACGTCATAGGAAGCTTGTCTTGCTCTCCGTCCGATTTATTCGGGCGGAAGCAGCGAGTCTCTCAGGAAGTCGTTGCTTCCGCCCGAATA
>JBGSJT010000133.1:0-20548 GCA_041741715.1 Pirellulaceae bacterium
AGGGTGGAAACAATCCGCCAGCTCTGCCGTGTGTCACCATGCGGCAGGGCATTCTTTAGGAATTGTTTTTATCCTCCCATGCCTCAGAAAACCTAAATCCCCCTGCGAATCCACCCACACATTCTTCCATAGAGCCAAAATCAAATGGTGACGAAGCACTAGAAGATTCCCAAGAATTCTTGGTAGCGCGTTCTATTCTCGGTTCGTCGATTTCGATAGAAGATCGATAGCCACCCAGCGACTTTCGGAGTCAATGAAGTCGATTGTTGTTTTTTGCTGACAGGATAACTACCTTAAAAATCTCCTGTGCAGTTCCATGAGTGGCCCCAAGTCGTGGTTGTCCGCTTTCCTTAAAGCCGCAACATATTCACATCGCAACGGGTGAATGTTCCCATTTAGTTCGGCCTGCGGCCATTCAATTATGGCGTGGCCCGCGCGCCGAAGCCAGATGTTCGCCAGCAATCTTGCCCACCGCCCGTTTCCATTTTCAAAGGGGTGTATCAAAACCGCCTTGTGATGAATGCAAGCGGAGTTGAGAAGGTAATCTTTGGGCGGCCAATGTTCGATATCCAAACACAACCCGCCAAGCTTCATCGGGATGTGCTCGGGAGCAATTCCTATGGTTTTCTCGGTCGATCTGATCTTCCCTGCCCAGCCCCAAACCTCACCAAACATCTCCGCGTGTAACTCAAGAAGCCAAGCGTACGAAAACGGAGCCCGTCTCTTCGATGGTTTGGCACTGAGGTATTTAAGATAGACTTTCGAGATACTTTTAAATTCGGCATCGTCTAGTTCAGCTCGCGTCTTAATATGATCCAAGAGCAGCCCAGAGCCGTCAAACGGCGTTTCATCTTGTGCGCCATCAGACCCCAGTTGCATTATCTAGCCCACAATCGTCGCCGTGAACCTGATAGTAGACTTAACTTGATTCGTTCAACGGTATCAGTAAACGCGTCGCTCGAAATCGTTTGATTCTCTAGCGAGCAATTACCTTGGGCCAACCGGGCCAGTCTCTCGGCTTTCTCTGAGGCAACCTCGCTAATCCGCTCCGCGCCACGCTTTACTCTAAACTCCCCGAAATCGATTCCCAGAACTTCGCAGACTGCCATTATGCTTGCGAAGTTGCAGTGTCCAATATCACCCCGGAGAATGCGCGAAACTGTAGCGCGTGATACTTTCGCCCAGCGTGCGATTTCCGAAACTGAGATATCCAAAGCCTTTTGTTGTTTATTAAGGCATCGAGCTAATTCGTGGTCCATCGTGGTTCCTGCTTCCCTTCGATATTGCGTGTATACGATAACTGTATACTTAAATCGACAGGAATCAATAAACACTGCGCAATTTTTTGCGCAGTAAATGATATATCACAAAAAATCCCCACCAAAGGGTGTACTTAAATAACAGAAAGGGTTATTCGCGGTTCTTTGGCTCGTCAAGAAGGTCCAGAATAGCTTTGCGGTGCTCGGAGTCAGTTTGCCGCCACACTTTGACTAGTGATATTTCGTCGTCGCTAAGCGTCTCAAATTGAGAAACCATAGCACCCGCCGTAGCACAGGAAGCATCGATCGTATCGGTTGCCCTCGATTTCCCCTTTGTTTCCTTGGGTCTAACCGCATCGACCGCGTTTTCGTAAGAGTCCTTGCGGGGGTACTTTTCCAGCCATCACTAACCCTTGGGAAACATCAATCGATCCGCCAATTTGAACGGCAGAAAGGACTCGTCATATAGCAGAATACCTCCATCCGTGAGTTCTATGGTTTTCATTGAGTTCACCACGTCCGCTCCTTCTCCAGGTCGATGTCCCACTCATCCAATACAAAAGTTGGAACGATGCGAAAGCTCGCCCGACCATCGGCCCACTTAATTGTTTCGGGTCGTTTGGCAGCCTCGGTGCAGAGCCGGCTGGGATGCGGCATGATCCCGACTCGGCCCAGATCAAGTCGATCCGAGTCCCAACAAGTTTGGACGGTCACGTCGTGATGATTCCGTTCGTGCGTGTGGCCTTCGCAGGCTCGAAACAGCAACCGGAACTCGTGGTCCGCCAAATCGAAGACGCTACGCCGAAGTTCATCGGCAAACTCTGCGGCACGAGCGCCATGTTCTGGATCAGTGACTTCGGTAATCCGGCGCGAGTCATGAAGCACAGCGAACAGGGAAACGACCTCGACGTTGGCTCCCGTTGCTTCCGCCAGTTTCAACCCATTTTCGAGGACTCTCGCCCAATGCGCAACGCCGTGATCGCCACAAAGTGGAAGGGCGTAAACTTCGAGGATAGCTTGGAGGATTGGCTTCAGGTTCATGGTTTCCTCTCTGCCGGTCTCGTATGCCAATAGGCCCACAGAATAAAGACGCCCTGCAATTGAAGTCGGAGCAGGTGAATGAACGGCGAGGCCGGAAGAATATTCTGATGCTGGTAGAGATATACGTTGGCAGGAAACACGGCAATCAACAGAGCGATGATTCCCCACGCTGCCAAATGCGAACATTTTGGAATCAGCAGCAGGACTCCCAGCAGAATCTCACAAACGCCGCTGACGAGCACCAGTTCTTTATGAAGCGGAAGATATGGCGGCACGATCTTCAGAAAGAATCCGGGGTTCACGAAGTGCATCGTGCCAGCCACGATCATGAAGATCGCCAACACGAACTGTGAAACCGCTTTGATTCGTCTCATCTGATTCTCCAACTGTGCCGGAATCGCACGGTATCTGTACATGATTTAAGAATAGCCAATGGACGAATTCTCATTCTAACGCCGATCAATCACCTGCCTGAACGCCTCAAGAAAAGTTTCCGCCTGTTGTGCGCCGGACAACGTGACGTTCTGGTCGATGATGAAGAATGGAACCCCTGTGACCACATGCCGCTGAGACAACTTCTGGGCTTCTTCGATCACATCCATTCCATCATCGCTGTTCAACATGCCAGTGAACCCGAACTTCATGTTGGCCGTCAATAGCAGCAATTGCGTTCTCAAGCCGTCGTTTGCCAATGTAGCACCACGGGCAGATCACATCAGAGATCACATCAACGGCAAGATTCATTGCAACTCCTCGCTCAATGATAAAAGTCGATCCAGTTTACAGTGTTCGAGTTCGGGTTGGCGGAGTGTGCAACCACTATCTCTGTAATGGGCACGGCTTTATGAAGCTGAATTGCAGACTCTCTCCAACAGAAACGGTGTACTGGTCGAGCGTGGGAGTTATGACCTCAAATGACCAATCCGTAAAGTCGCCGCTTTCGTTATCAACGCTAAGATCGTCGATGAGTCCATCGACCGGCTGATTGCCATACTTTTTAAGGTCATGAAACAGCGAGGGAACTACGGGGCCATACTTCCATGCCTCAATCTGTTCATCGATAAGCAAGTCACCTGTGATGGCTAGATGCCATCAGGTAGAGCGCACTTAGATGGAAACTGATACACTTGCTTTATACCCAGTCGACGCTCGTCGATAAACAAACGTGCTTTTCAGGTGCACTCTTGCGGGGGAAGCGCAACAAGTGAATGCTATTTCGCAGGTGCAGGTGGCCACTATAGGTGCCAGTTGATGGACGGCGAGACGACCCAATGTGTAAATTTGTCGACGGAAGCTCCAAACGACTTTTCGGCGCGCGAGCAGTTTCGTTTACTAGATCTTTTCGTCTTGCTGAGTGCGTCTGCGATCGCGTTTTCAATCGGGGCACCATTCCTCCGCGAGCTAAACGCTACTCAGTGGTATTGGCTGCTAACGCTAACAACGGTCCAATTGGGATCGATCAGTTTGGCTTTCTACTTCTTGACCCTGCGCCACAAATCGAGGCTTGAAAAACGCCAGCAGATGCTTGCTTCGGCTGGCAACTTTCTTGGGGCATCTGAATTCGATCAGGCGAATATGGAGATGGTCAAAAGGGGCTCTAGGTGGTTCGATTTCATCTATTTGATACTCCTACAGTCAATGCTCGTTTGGACCACAGCGGTAGGTGCGAAGATAGGAATACCAACCTTGGTGTATATGTCTAGCTTGGTACCCTGTTTGATCATTACGTTCGGATTTATTGCACACTGGGTAGGCATCGACATGCGAAGGATGGGAGAGAGAATCGAGTTTTTTGAGGAGGGCATTTCGATCGATGGCGTGGCATTGATCCCCTGGGAACGCGTTTCAATTCGGCCTCGAAAGTTGCAGGAGACCGGAATAGCCATTGTCTATGGCGACCTTCGAGGTTTCGAAAACACGGTATTCGCAGATTGTTCAGATGCTACTCGCAACCGACTGCTTGAACGACCCGTTTAGCGAAGCTTGATTGTCAACTCTAAAACCTGTGGGGTATTACCAAAAGAGAAATTCAACAGTGGTCGCTACCAAAGCGCCAACGTGTGGCTCGCCCTTAGTTCAACCAATGAAAGCCTATCCGATCGAGCATGCTTGCTTAACATTAATTCGATCGAAGTGTCTACCTACGTCTCAGACAGACGGAAGACAGACGGAAGACATAGTGCGACAGTGAAAGACAGCCCCTCTGCAGACTGTCTATCGAATACGCCGTTCGGCAACTATTTCCCAGACTAAACTAGTTTGCTCTCAAGTGGACAGAGTTCGGGAAATACAATCGGTTCCGCCGACCGAGTTGACTTTCTGATTTGCCATCAGCAAAAAAGAATAGCCCGGCTACTCCTTTCGTTACTTTGAGGCGCATCGATGAGAACCAGGACAGGATTTTATGAGAGACAGTATAGGAAACGTGAAAGACTCTTGCGAGCTCTGCGTCGTCGGCATTCGCGGTTCGAGCAACTCGAATCACGCCGTCTATTGATTGGTTCCGATTGGACCAATGGTTTGTCGGCGTTAAACGTCAGCAACGACCCTGAGGGGCTGGTATCGCCGATCGACGTGCTGCTGATTATCAACGAGCTGAATGGGAAGAAAATTCATGATCCCAATTCTGGCGCATTGCCTCGCGCCCAACCTGGAGCAGAGCCCCCACCGTACATCGACGTCAACTGCGATGGTCGTGTCTCACCCATCGATGCGCTGCAAGTCATCAACCACCTCAACGGATTGCCCGATGACGTGGGCATGGCCTTTACAACTGGCGATGGACAGCGCGGCAATTTTTCTTCGCTAGGCTGCGCGCCAGTGCTGCGCGAGGGTACGTCGTTTGTCACGACCCTTACAGCTCCGCTTACGATTCCGGCGGACGCGGCTGCAGTTTCGTTTGTCATCGAGGGAATCGAGTTTGATTCGACGAGCCAAGGGAGCGTCCATGACGCCTTCGAAGCCGCGCTGCTCGACCAATCGGGCCGATCATTGGTTCGATCTATCGATGTTGGCCGCGATGCGTTTTTCAACGCCACGGAAGACGTTGACATGCTGGGGACGACGCAGGTTGTGATCTCAGGAAATCGAGTCACTTTATCGTTAGCAGGTGTGCTAGCTGGAACCCGCGCCGATCTGGTGTTTCGATTGGTCAACAACGATCCAGATACGCGGAGCGTTGTCGGTGTGCGCTCAGTCGAATATCTGTCGACATTCTCCGGCGGCGAAGGACTACGCAATTCAGCACTAAATCCGTCAGGCACTGCGCCTGGAGCCGGGTTGGCTAAGAACACTTTCGATAGTGGTCCCAGACTACCCGACCCAACACCGTCACCGAGCACCGGAGCTGTGTTGGGGCGTGCTCCGTCCACAGTCCTCAACTCAATAAACAAGTCAGCGCTTAACAGCGGTGGTGAAGAGGGCAGCACTGTCATCGATAGCCGCGGTAAGGAGTTTTGGATCGGCTTTCCCGACAATCTGTTTGAAGGGAACAACCGACCACAAAAGGTGCTCTACATTACAGGAGATATAGCCACTACCGGTTTCGTCGATATCCCCGGCTTGATCGATCCGGCCACGGCACTCCCCTTTCACAAAGACTTCATCGTCAACCCCGGCGAAGTCACTGCGATAGAACTGCCGAGTGCGGATGTGGGCGATAACGTCGATGATGAAACCGATTTTGATGTAGAAGTCGAAGCCATTTCGCGCGTGCAACGCAAGGGCGTGCATGTTGTCACCACTGAGCCCGTGAATGTCTATGGACTCGATCTGGCAGTGAGCACTTCCGATGCGTTCTTGGCGCTGCCTGTTAAATCGCTGGGCACCGAGTACATCAACTTGGGTTACGAAAACACGTTCGCCTCGATCGCGCATGTGGAAGGGACTCAGTTACTGGTCGTGGCTACTGCGGATAACACTCAGGTCACCATCACTCCCGGGCAATACACGGGTTCCACGACTGGCAGCGACGCTAGGATACTTCGCCCCAATGGGACCAGTACATTCAATCTGGGCAACACCGATGGAACTGATATCGGACCGTTTGTCACCGATGCGGCCGGCAGTTGGTCCGTGGCCGTGAAGCCTCCCGTCGATGGTTACAGCGGCAACTATAAATTTGAAGTGCTCGACATTGCGACTGCGGCTGTGCCCGCGACTCTTGGTGACAAGGTTACGCTAAACTTTCCTACCGGTCGCGAGTCCAAGGTCGTTTCGTTCGATGTGGTGGCCGGTCAGCGTCTGTATTACGACGCCATCAATCCCAGTCCAGCTCCCAACGTCACAGTGCGAATACTTTCGCCCAGCGGCGGTGATCAAGTGGGACTCTCTTCGCAATCCGACAATAATGCGGTTGCCAATTTGTTTGGCGCACTACAGTTTCGGGAAACGGGTAAGTATTACGTGCAGATTACCGGTGAGCAGAACACAGCCTTCGATTTCAGTTTTAGCATGATCGATGTCGATGCTGCACCCCAGATTGCGATTGGCGCGGACGTTATTTACGCCAACGATTCGGCCGGTCGCGCCTCTGTGTATTCCGTGGCTGGCGTGGCTGGACAGGTGCTGCGTTACGATGCATTAAACGACGGGCGCAGTGTAACTTTTTACTTAATCGGTAACGGTGGTCAACTGGTTTCGCAGTTTTCCGCTTCGGACGACTCCGGCATCGTATTCCCGGAAACTGGCACGTATGTTGTCGTCCTAGATAGCCCACCATTCATAACGGCATCCCATGGATTTCGCCTGCTCGACGTGAAAGCGGCATCTATCCTACCGTTAGCTGTATCGACCAGTATTAGCTACGGTGACGGACGTACCGAGGCGTTTCGCTTCTCAGGCTCTGCGGCCCAGACGTTTTACCTGAATGTCCAAAGCGTTACCAACCCTTTCCGACCGCAATACAGCGTGCTGGATCCAGCCGGTAACGAAGTCGTATTGGGCAGAGTTGGAAATACGTTCTCGGCCAGATTGCTGACGACCGGCGAATATTACCTGCTGGTTCGCAGCGTGAACTCGGGAGAGGTCGGCGATGTGACGATTACGCCGACGCTCGTTTCGGATCCACTCGTTTCAAAGAGCGGTTTCAATTCAAATCAGACTTTGACAATTGCCGCTGGTGGTAGTGCCACCTATTCATTTACCGCACCTGCCGGCACGCGCGCCCTGGTCGATAGTCTCGATGCCGTCAACGAGAACCTGTTCGTTGAACTCAACGCACCCGACGGCACACGTTTGTTCACCGGTTTTGGGGTTGCCAGCGAGTTGCAAGACATCCCGCGCTTCGATGCGGCCTTTCTCCCCCAGTCGGGGACATACACTATCACCCTGCGTGGTAACACGGTCACCGACGCGGGCAGCTATAATTTTCGCGTGTTGGATCTGGATACCTTTGCCGTACCGTTGGCGCTTAACACAGTTGTTAATGCTTCTTTCCCCACACAGCGCGAGACGCTGGTCTATGCATTTGATGCAACCGCCGGCGAACAATTGCTCTTCGACGCGCAGGCGGGTGGTTACATTTTTAGCATCTACGATTCACAGTTAATTGCGACCTGGTCGCGTGGGGTATTCGGTGCGGCCTCAACAGCGGAAGCCGACGGCATCTCGCGGATTTTAAGAAGTGGGCGCCACTATGTGGTCTTCCATGGCGATCCAAGCATACCTGCCGACTTTAGCTTTCAACTTCTGAACTTGCAAACCGCTCCTAGCTTAACACTGGGCGTCGAAGCCACGGGAACGATCGTCAACAATAACCAAGTCGTCTACCGTGTACATCTTGAATCGGGGCAGCGTATTCGTCTCGACCACTTGTTGCCCTATGACGAATTGAATTATGTGATATTTAACTCGGGCGGAAGAACCCTTTACAATTCGGGCTTCAATGGTGTCGACTCGGGACCACCTGGAAATCAGCTCATCGTCGCAGCAGAGACAGGCGATTACTACGTCGCCGTTCAGAGCCGTCGAGTCGCACCGCAAAACTTTCGCTTCCGCATCGATGATTTGGCCGCTGCCCCACAGTTAGGCTTTGATGCGAACTTGCAAGTCATCCTAAATCCAGGCAATGCCGCTCACATCTTCAGAATCGACGCCACCGCCGGCGAAACGATTCAACTCGACAACTTCGCTTCCTTCTTACCGCTTAACTGGGAAATCACCGGACCGCTGAGTCAGTATGTTGGCGGAAGCAATGATGGCTCCGACTTCTCAGCCAAGATTCTCACCACGGGAACCTACTATTTTACCATCAGTGGTCGGCAAGATAGCGGGCCCATCACCATCAATTTTCGCGCGACGCGCACTGCTGGGCCAGTTATTCCGCTGACGGGCTTCAATACGGTAGTCAATTTGGATGTGGGACTCAGCGAGTCCAAGACCTACTCGTTTAGTGCACCCACGGGCCGGCTAGTCTATCTCAACGTCTTGAATTCACGTTTCGCCATTCCCACGCAGACGGTGACACTGAATGAAGGCGAAACGTACCTCGTTCGCGATTTGGCCGGTACCAATTTCCGAGGTGCGCCAGACGTCACCGGTTCGATCATCAGTAGTACTAAACCGGTAGCCGTGTTTGGAGGTAATCGCGCAACATTTATCCCCAGCGATTTCTTCGCCGCCGACCATTTGGTCGAACAACTTCCGCCGACGAATACTTGGGGACGTGAATTCGTCACGCTACCGTTGGTGACAGATTCGACCCGCGGTGATCGCTTTCGATTCCTCGCTCAAGCCGACAACACACAAGTCACCGTCAATGGCACTGTGGTCGCCACCCTCAATCGCGGCCAGTTTTTCGAACAGTCGATCGTGGGGCCGGCCCACATCCAGTCGAGCGGACCGATTCTAGTGGCTCAATACGCGCACTCGCAGAATTATTATCGCACCGACCCAGGGGGCAATCCCAATTTTCAAGGGGATCCGCTGATGATGATTGTCCCCCCCTTCGAACAATTCTTGGCTAACTACACCGTTTCCACACCTGTCCCCAGTTCGATTCTCACCGCGCAGCGTTTCGACCGCAACTTCATTAACATCGTTACACCCGCCGAAGCTGTAGGGCTGATCGAACTGGGCGGTGTCCCCATCAGCGCTGATAAATTCGCACCCATTGGCACTAGCGGTTTCTCAGGTGCACAGATTGCCATCCAACTGGGGGCGTACCAGTTAGCCGGTCCACTCCCCTTCGGCGTTTTCGTCTATGGTTTCGGTAGCTTTGATTCCTACGGCTACGTCGGTGGCCAATCGCTTTCGCCAGTAGCATCCGTCGGCTCGGTCGTACTCACACCTGCCACAGCCACTCCGACCATCAACACCGCGCAGACATTCACCGCGCGCGTAGCCGATAACTCAGGATCGCCCTTGGCAGGTATTCGCGTTGACTTCGCCATCGACGGTGTTAATCCACGTCGGGACTTTGGATTCTCAGACGCCAACGGACAAGTGCAATTCAGTTACATCGGCACCAACCTCGGTCGTGATGTGGCCACAGCTTCCGTAGGTCAGTTGCTCGACGATTCGATCCTCGATTGGCGCAGCGGCTCCTCAGCACCAACGATCATCGTATCCGCACCACTGAATGGTAGCTCCGTCCCGGCCGGTACGACACTGCTGGCCAGTGGATTAGCCTCTGCAGATTTTCCCTTTGCCACGTTGGACCTAGTGACCGTCAACGGTCAGCCGATAGAAAATATCGACGCCGGGGGGAATTTCTTTGTGTCGTTGTTCGTGGGACCTGGAGACAACGAGTTCGAATTTACGGCCATCGATTCTGAAAGTCGCACGGTTTCGCAAGCCATCACACTCACCGGCACGCAGCGCGATCCCTCGCAGGTTGACTTCACACAGTTCGCGGACGTGACCGGCAGTTTTGACGTGCAGTATTCGCGCACCAGCTACAACCAGTCGACGCATACGGTGTATGCAGAAACGGCGGTGAAGAACTCAGGCCAGTTCCAGGCCGACGTACCACTGCTGGTGGCGATTGCCAACTTGAGCGATCCCAGAGTGCTAGTCCGCGATGCGGCGGGGAAAACGCCCGAAGGTCTCCCCTATTACGATTTCACCGCTTTGGTCGCAGGGGGCACACTGGCTCCGCAGGGTGAAACATCCTTGCTTGCAGTCGCCTTCTTCAATCCCAACCAGACACAGTTCACTTACGATTTAGTATTCTTGGGACGACTCAACGAGCCCCCAAGAGTCACGAGTGTACCGACAACCTCCGCGCGGGCCGGTCGCACGTATCGCTACGAAGTGGAGGCCATCGATCCCAACGGCGACCCCCTCAGCTATGAATTGCTCGAATCGCCAACGGCGATGACGATCAACGCACAAACCGGTTTGATTCAGTGGACGCCTACCGCTACGGAAGTCGGAACCCAGACGATCTTGGTACAGGTTAGCGACCCGCGCGGTGGAGTCACAACACAGCGGTTTACGCTCCGCACCGAATCCATTACATCCAATCGCGCTCCGCTGTTTAACTTCTCCCCCACGACGCTGGCCGAAGTCGGTATGCCCTTGGCCTTTACCGCCACCGCCCTCGACGCCGATGACGACCCTCTCATTTTCAGTGTAATCAGCGGTCCAACCGGTTTAACGGTAAACGCCAATGGTCAAGTACAGTGGACGCCGACCGCCGCACAACTCGGCTCGCACAGCATCGAACTACAAGTCAGCGACGGTCGAGGTGGCAGGACGCGACAAGCCTTTACAATCTGCGTTGTCTCCCCCTTCGAAAACCATCCACCGCTTTTTATCAGTTCTCCGCCACTGTCGGCTGCCGCAGGACAATTCACCTATTCGGCCCGAGCTCTCGACGGCGATGGTGAGCCGCTAACCTATGGTTTATTGACAGGCCCCAGCGGCTTGACCATCAATTCATCCTCGGGAGTGCTGAGTTGGCTAACGACCAGCGGCAACTTGGGCTCGCATCTGGTAACCATCGCGGCCAGTGATCCACGTGGCGGTAGCGATATTCAAAGCTTCATGCTGTCGATCCTCAACAACTCACCACCGACCATTGGCAGCCAACCAATTCTCTCCACCAGCCTGGAAGCCACCTACAGCTATCAAGTGTTAGCCGACGATGCCGACAATGATCTGCTGGCTTACCGACTGATCGAAGCACCGGCTGGTATGACGGTCAGTAGCAGTGGCCTAATTACTTGGACCGTTCCCAACACAGCCTTTGAACAAGAACGGGGCGCAGTGCAAGTCAGCGATGGACTGGGGGGCACGGTCCTGCAATCCTTCACGATCCAAGTGGTCGGCGGTCAGAGCCTAGCACAAAATGCACATCCGATTTTTTTGAGCCAACCTCTAAAAATTGCAGCGGTAGGTCAAAAGTATATTTATCATCCGCAGGCGCGTGATCCCAACGGCGATGTGATGTCATTCGATTTGCCACTCGCACCCACTGGCATGGCCATTGACTCGGCGACGGGGATTGTCGCGTGGACCCCAAAAGCCGATCAGACTGGATCACAAACCATAGTGCTCCGCGCCCGCGATAGCCAGGGTGCAGTCTGGCTGCAATCGTTCGAACTACAAGTTGCCGGAGTGAATGCCGCGCCGGTAATAACTTCCTCGCCCGTGCTCACCGCCTCTGTGGGCAATCCCTGGGAATATCGCCTGTGGGTCCAAGATGCGGAGAACAATCCGTTGATGTTCGAGCTCGTTTCGCCCCCAGCCGGAATGACGCTCACGCCACTCACTAATAGCGATGCCAACGCAGTTCTTAGCTTCACTCCAGCTAGTGCGGGGAATGTGGTTGTGCGATTGCGAGTGACCGACAGCCAAGGTGGACAGACCGAACAACAATTTACGATTCAAGTGGTGGCGAGTAGCGCCAACGTTGCCCCGCTGATTAGTTCAACTCCGCGAGCTAACATTGCCGCCGGTCAGCTATGGGTTTACAAGCTTGACGCCAGTGATCCCAACGCCGATCGATTGAGTTTCACAATTAGTCAATCGCCGACGGGAATGAGCTTTGACGCCGACATGCGTGTGCTGACCTGGACACCGACACTAGCGCAACTGGGCTCGCATCCCGTGACGATTCTGGTTGGCGATGGTCGCGGCGGAATTGTTGAGCAGTCGTTCACGCTCGAAGTCACCGCTGAAGCGGTCAACAACGCACCGCGCATCGTCTCGCCGCCAACCGCTTACAGCGCTACAGTTGACGAGCCGTTCGTCTACGATCTGCGAGCGTTGGACGCCGACGGTGATCCGCTGGAGTGGAGTTTGGCGGCAGCACCCCGCGGCGCGTCGATCGATCCCCTGCGCGGCACACTGCGCTGGACCCCCGGACTGGACCAGCTTGGTCCCCAGCGGTTTACGATTGCCGCGACCGATCCGTCGGGACGCACGGCCCTACAAAGTTTTTCGTTAGTAGTTTCCTGTGCCAACTTGCCACCCACGATAGCCTCGCGAGCTCCGGCAGAAGCCACGGTCGACGAGCGTTACGTGTACGGAGTACGAGCCATCGATCCCGAAGGGGACATTGTCACTTTTACATTGATCGCCGCACCCACGGGGATGACCATCGATTCCCAACGTGGCGTGATTCGCTGGACACCGACGAGCAGTCAGCTTGGCACAGTCACGGTGACACTGGCCGCCACCGATGCCCGCGGCAATACGGCCACGCAGAGTTTTGACATCGATGTCAGCAACGTTGTTCGCAATGCACCACCAGTGATTAGCTCGCGTGCCAACTTCCGCGCACGCGTCAATGCAGCCTACGACTATCAAGTCATCGCTCGCGATCCTGAAGGGGATGCCATTACCTATTCGTTGCTCCGTTCGCCGAGCGGCATGACCATCGACGCCAACACGGGACTGATTGCTTGGACCCCGACCATCACTCAGGCGGGCGCGCATCTGATACAAGTCCAAGCCCGCGACACGGCCGGCAACTCGGCCGTGCAACGCTTCGCGATACTAGCACGCGTCAATCAAGCTCCCGTAATCACCTCTACCGCTCCGAAGAGCGTTTCATTGGGTGGAGTGTATCGATACGACTTGGCTGTCAATGAGCCGGATGGCGACGCGGTGAGTTTTGCGTTGTTGGTCGCTCCCACAGGAATGACCATCGATCCGCACGGGCGTATTACTTGGCCAACACTGCCCGGAGTTGAGCTTGCCAATTCAGTCACGGTTGAGGTAACCGATTCGTTTGGCGCTGTGGCCACGCAAACTTTCACCCTCAGTGTCACCCCCGATCAGACCGCCCCCCGCATTGTTATGCAACTCAGCACTAATCCGCTCGCCTTGGGTGAGGACGTGGTAGTGGTCGTACAAGCCACCGACGACGTGGGAGTAGTTGGGATACAACTCACCATGAACGGTCAACCACTGGTGCTCGATGCCAATCATTCCATCACACTCCGCGGAGCAACGGCAGGACTATTCAACCTGACCGCCACGGCTCGCGACAGTTCCGGAAATGTGGGGACAGCCGCTGTGCAGTTACGAGTGTTCGATCCGGCCGACACGCAAGGGCCAACCATTACGATCACCTCACCCACTCCCAACGCGATGGTCACCAGCCTGACTGATATTGTCGGCTCCATCACCGATGACAATTTGCAATTCTATCGTATCGACTACGGCCGCGCCGATCAGGTCGACGTGAATCGTCCCGAGACGAACGATGCCGACTACCGCACGCTGGCAACTAGCAACACCGCCGCCGTGGACGCCGTGTTGGCTAGCTTCGATCCCACCCTGCTCATCAACGACGACTATATCATTCGCGTTTTGGCGCAGGATTTAAGTGGCAATGTATCCGCCAAGACACTGACACTTGGGATCAGTGGGCAATTGAAGCTTGGACAGTTCGCCTTCGACATAGTGGATCTATCGATTCCGGTTGCTGGAGCAACGATTAACGTCACTCGCAATTACGATACCCGTAATGCCGGCGAATCTGGAGATTTTGGGTACGGTTGGAATCTGAAATTGCAGGACGGCCAGATTCGCGAGTCGATCCCCGTCAATCCGCTGGAGGAGCAGGGATTGTCATTCGCGGCCAACCCATTTCGCGAGGGGACTCGCGTTTACTTGACAAATGCTCAAGGGGAGCGCGTGGGTTTCACCTTCCGTCCTCAACAGCAATTCAGCATTTTTGGTGGGGGCTCGTTCACGGCAACCTTCGTGCCAGATCGAGGTGTCACTGATCGGCTGGATGTCGGTGCGCCGCAATTGCGTCGTGTCAACGATGCGTTTTATGATGCCGCATTCGGCAATCCATTCAACCCATCCGCATACCGCCTGACCAGCCGCGATGGAACCGTTTCTGAATACGATCAGTTCTTTGGACTTGTCAATCGCACCGATCGCACCGGAAACCGATTGGAATTCCGCTCAGACGGTGTTTTTAGTTCCAGCAGTGATTCGATTCAGTTCGTCCGCGATCCACAGGGGAGAATCTCGCGTATCATCGACCCCGCCGGTAGCGTCCTGAGCTACGAATATGATTTAAATGGCGATCTGATTGCATTTACCGACCAAGTGGGTCAGACGACGTATTACGACTACGCGGGGGGCGAGCCGCGATTGCTTGACACTGTGATAAAGCCTGACGGTAGTCGGGCGTTGGCAGCCAGCTTCGATGAGTCGGGCCGTCTGAAGTCGTCAGCCAATGCGATTGGCGCAACTGTGCAGAATAGTTTCGACCTGCAAACCCTGCGCGAAACTTCGATCGATCCACTTGGCCTAATAACTACGGTGCAGTTCGACGATCGTGGCAACATCCTGCGCGTGGACCAACCTGGCGGCGGTATGTTGCAGTTTGTTTACGATGTCAACGACAACGTCACCTCGGCGACCGATGAAGCAGGCAATAACGTCCAACGCACCTTCGATAGCCAAGGAAATATCGTGCACACGGTAGATCCACTTGGAAACGCCTACGCCTCGACTTACAACAATTTTGGTCAATTGACAAGCGTTACGGATTCGCTGGGACGAACGAGTCTGTTTACTTACTCGGCGCGCGGCGAGCTCCTCAAGATGGTCAATGCCGAAGGTGTGGTGACCGAGGCGACGTACGATGATCGGGGACGGACATTGAGTCAAACCGACGCGAAGGGGAACAAGACCAGTTTTTCCTTTGTCCACACGACTCGTGCGAGCAGCGTTGTGTTCCCAAGTACCGCACTGCCAGCCGGTGGTGGAGAACCTGAAGAAACACAGCCCCCGTCGCGACGTTACGAATACAACGAACTGGGACAGGTCACTCGCGAAACGGATGAAAATGGCAATGCGACGCAGAATTTCTACGACAGCCTTGGTCGTCCGCTGCGCACCGTGGATGCCACCGGAGCAGCCTACAGTTATGTCTGGATCAACGATCGTCTGATGTCTGCTACCGATTCGCTCGGTCGCATCACACGCTATGAATACGATGCCCTGGGCCGACGCGTTAAGTCCATCGATCCCGTGGGTGGTATCACCGAAATTGCTTACGACGCCAAGAACCAAGTCACACAACTCAAAGATCCGCTCGGCCGCGTTACCTCCTATGTTTACACTGACGATGCGCGTCTGAAGGAACAACGCGACGCTTTGGGCAATGTCACCAAATACGAGTACGATGCGATAGGCAATCGCACGGCGGTTGTCGACGCCCTTGAGAGGCGTTTCGAGTACGTCTACGATGCCCTGGGCCAGTTGACCAAGTCTACCGATCCTCTCGGTCAAAGCACGCGATTCGAGTATGACTCGGCCGGCAACTTAACGCGGATTACCGACGCGCGAGGTCATGTCACGCAGTACCGCTACGACAATCTCAATCGACCAGTAGAAGCGATCGACGCGCTTGGAAACAGCACCCGGCGCGAATACGATGTCAACGGCAACATTATTCGCGAGATCGATGCCAATGGGAACGCAAGCTTCTACGAGTACGACGCTCGCGACCGCTTGATTCGCTCCACCGATGCAGCCGGCTTTACACGTTCGCAGGTCTTTGACAACGTGGGCAATAAAGTGAGCTATACCGATGAGATGGGCGAAATCACACGGCTCACTTACGACGCGGCCAACCGTGGCATCGGCACCATCAATTCGCTGGGTGGCACAACGACTCGCACGCTCGATGCTTTTGGAAACGTGATTCGCTTTCAGAACGAACTGGGCAATACCATCTCGCTGGATTTTAACGGATTGAATCAGGTCACCGTCGTAGCCAGCAGCGATGGTCGCACGACGCGCTACGCCTACGATGCGGCCGGTAATCGCACACAGGTGGTTGACCCACTCGGCAACCAGACTCAGCTCCAGTATGACGCACTCAATCGACTGGTGCGCGAAACCAACGCGCTGGGTGATGCGCTGCAGTTTCGCTTTGATGCGGTTGGAAATCTGATCTCGCAGATTGATCGCAATGGCCGCGAAATCCGATATCAATACGATGCGAATCGACAGTTGCTGCAGGAGCAATGGTTAAATAGCGAAAGCGTGGTGCATACCATTTCCACCACGCGCGATGAGGTGGGCAACATCACACGGTTGGCCGAGCCGAACAGTGTGCTCGATTTTCAGTTCGACGCGCTCAATCGCGTTGCTTCGCAGGCCGTCCCGTTGGCTGGCACGACGCAGCGACTGGTACAACAGTTTGAGTACAACGCGGTTGGTTTGCCGACACAAATTTCCGACAATCGTGGGGCTACACTGACGCGTTTGTACGATCATCGCAACTTGCTCAGTTCAACTGCGCTGTCGACTCAGACGTTGAGCGGAATTCATGCAGATTTTGAATACGATGCACGCGGCAATCGGATTCTCGTCGAGCGCTTCTCGGGAGTCAATCAAACTCTATCGATCGCCAACACGACTCAGACCTTCGATCGACTGGGGAACTTGCAATCTGTCTCGCACTCAGATGAGGGACAAAATGTGCTAGATCGATTCACCTACGCCTACGACAGTCTGTCCCGAGTGAAGTCAGAAACCAGTTTGCAAAATACGGCTAATTTCCAGTACGATCCGGCTGGACAATTGATTTCACGAGACAACTCGAGTTTGCCAGATGAAGCCTATCAGTTTGACGCCGCTGGCAATCGGTCCAGCGCTGCCATTCAAACCGGCGCTAACAATCAGTTGCTTCGCGATGGCCAGTTCGACTTTGCCTACGATCGTCAAGGGAATTTGATTACCAAGTCGGATCGCACCAGCGGTGAGCTTACCGCTTATAAGTACGATCATCGTCAGCGAATGACGTCGGTAGTCACCAGCACTGCGCAGGGCGCGGTTCTCAGCGAAGTTACTTACGCCTACGATGCGCTCAATCGTCGGATTTCGGTCAATAATGGCAGTAGTCTGCTGTATACGAGCTATCTGGGCGAAGCGCCATGGGCGGACTACGATGCACTGGGCAACGTGCATTCACAATACCTGCCTGGTGCCCACTTGGATGAATTGCTGGCTCGCCAACGCACGACCGATGGTGTTGCTTGGTATTTGGCAGATCGGCTGGGGAGTACGCGCTCGATCGTTGACCAGAGCGGTGCCGTGCAAGATCGCATTGCTTACGACAGCTTTGGAAATATTATTTCGGAAAGCAATCCCACTTTCGGTGATCGATTTAAGTTCACGGGCCGCGAATTCGATCGCGAAACGGGTCTGTACTACTATCGCGCGCGGTATTACGATCCCGTCACCGGAGAATTTGTGAATGAAGATCCACTGGGATTCGCGGCGGACGACACCAACTTACAGCGTTATGTCGGCAACGATCCCGTCAATAGCACCGACCCGCTCGGCCTGCAGTCGATCGCTTCCTTTGGATCTCTGCTCAGTTTCGTGCAGAGCTACGCAGCCTTTGCCACGAGCTACGGAGCCGACCAACCTTTCACTTATCGAATCGCCTGTCGACAGGGAGCGTGCGGCATTAGCGGTGCCGTCGATGACTCGAAATCAAGCGTTAAGGTTACGGGAGTCCCGGTACCCGGTAGCGGCGGTAATCTAAAGGTAGATGTGACCCTCAATCAGGATCCGAGTAAGCCACCAGTCGTAGTTAAAGCGAGTCTTTCATTGACGCCACTAAGCAAGGTGTCGATCGATAGCACTGGCAAAGCCTCGTTTTCTACTTCGCTCCCAGCCACGCCATTTGGGAACAGTGGGATTAGCGGATCTGCCGACTCAACTGGTACCACAAGCGTTAGCGGCCCTGGAGCCAGTTTTACTTCTACCAAGACAAGTTTGCCAGACAACCCGAACGTACCTGCCAGCAGCGATTTTGATTTTGTCGTTACTTCAACTGCCAAGTCACCACACCTGCTGATTAGCGGCAACATTGCCATCTACGTGGGAGTCGCTCAGGAATTGGAGCTGATTGCAAAGGCGGCCGCTTCGCAGAATGTGGCTAGCACGGTCGAAGTGGAATATGCGAAGTCCGTGGATAATCCGTCCGCAGCCGTCCGTGCGCGTGGCTTTGCCAGACTTCCTACTTATCGTCTCGCTCCTGAAACTAGTCCAGAGGGACCACCACCCAACAGCGGCGGCAGGCGACCGACTACCCAAGACCCAAGTGGCGGCGGCGGTGGGGGTGGGAGCAGTGGTGGCGCAGGTGGTGGCGCAGGTCCTGGCGGTGGCTCGGGGCCTCCGGCCGGTTCGTCCGGTGGCTGCTCCGGCGTGGCCATCGGTGACTTCGTTTGGTACGACGACAACCATGATGGCTTGCAGAATCCCGGCGAACTCGGTGTCAGCGGCGTCAGGGTGCGGCTGTTCAACCCAGGTGTCGATGGCCAAATCGGTAGCGACGACGATGTGCTTATCGCGACCACCGCGACCGACGCGACCGGACATTACGCGATGGGCAGCTTGACACCTAGCACGTACTATGTCGCGTTCGACCTCAGCACGCTGCCAGCTGGTTTTGTACCCACGATTCGCTTGGCTGGCTCGCGGTCGATCGACTCAGATGCCGATCGTTTCGGAGTCACTATGTTGATCGCTCTGAGCAGTTGCCAAGTTGACTTGACGCAAGACATGGGGATCGTTCCAGCCTAGTCTCCCTTGCTAAAGCAAGCAATTTCATCCGGGGAACGTGATGCACGGAGCGCTAGGATGGAGTACAATCTAGCTGCGTCTGTAGACTAAGCTCTCACCTACACTTCCCTACCTTGGAGACATTTATGAAAAGTCGGATTATTTCGTCGGCACTTAGTGCTGCGATCGTGCTGTGCGCGTTTCAATCTGCGCGGGCTGAAGTTACTGTGAACCTTTCAAAAATGCATCTGTGCTGCGGCGCGTGCGTCAAGGCAGTTGAAGGTTCGCTTGAAAAAGTAGAAGGGGCGGCTGTCAAAGTAGACGCAGATGCAGGCACAGCCGTGGTTACAGCACCAGACGCCAAAGTAGCTCGTCAGGCGATTGCCGCCATCGCTCGTGCCGGCTTCCATGCAGAGTCCGATCATGCAAAGCTGAAAACACCGGATAATAGCGGTGTCAAAGCAGGCAAGGTCAAGCGTCTCGAATTGGTCGGAATCCACAACTGCTGCGGAGGCTGCAACAAGGCCATTAAAGAGGCACTTGCCAAGGTTGAAGGCGTTGCGAGCGATACAGCCAAGCCCAAAGAAACGACGCTGGTGGTCGAAGGCGACTTCGATGGTCTCGCCGTTGTGCAAGCCTTAAACAAGGCTGGATTCCACGTTCGCACCAAAGAGGCGATCGAAGCACAGAAGAAGGGAGCAGCTTCCAAGGCTGCTGCACCTAAGTCTGGCAAATAACGCAGGGGGTGAGCCGCTTTAATGAGCCAAGTGATATCGGTTAGTTTGAATTAGTCCTCTCGACGTGTTTCGAGAGGAACTTAATCCCTAGTTGGATAACAAGGAGCTTCGAATGCAATCCAGAGCTTTCATTTCGATGGTCGCTCTGTTGACTAGCGGACTAGTCGCCAGTGGCACCGAGCCAACTAAAGGTCGCTATTCTGAATTGCAACGATTGCACGCTGCGATGGCGATTCCGTCATTTCCTTCGTCGACTACGTCAGAGATACAACTGTGGCTTCACGAGACTCCGAAGCGCGGACGGCTGAGAACTGTTGACCTTGACCGATGGAATGTTAGTTGGTCCCTCAATTTTTTTCAGGTTGACAAAACAGAAGTTGACCTGGGTAATGTTGCGATCATTTCGCAGAATGGACTGTCCATACGTTTTATTGATCCGCAAAAAGAAGGCGTTGTGGTGGCTCGTGGTGATGTCGTCGCGATTCTGCTTTCCGAAAGTGCCATGCGATGAAT
>JBGSJT010000134.1:0-15121 GCA_041741715.1 Pirellulaceae bacterium
CCTGTACCGGGACAGTACGCTGACAACGCAAAGCCAGCTCCGAACAGTAGTCCGCCGATGATATTGGAGGCGAAACGCGTCGGCTTAATATGCAGCTCAACTAGTCCGGCACGGTGCAATATGTGAATCCCGAGAGACCCAACAACAACGGCCGACATCATGACTTTCACCACGGTGTAGTCGACTAGAAGTAGTTGGCCAATGAGTATGTGGTACTTTGCAACGCCACCCTTTTGCAACAAGAATCCAAAGACCACACCAAAAACCAATCCAAGGATTAGCATATTTGCAGGAGAGACTTCAGGCTTCGGGCCCGTCTGCGAGCTCGACTGGGACGGCAGCTCCCGATCTGTTGCGGGGTCAGTAATCGTCGCCATCTTCGTATCTCTCCAGCTGAATCTATATTAATTATGTGACTAACCGCCGACTGCTGGTCACTATGTTGCGTACATCAACATCGCGACAGCCACTCCGCCAACGAAAAAGCAAATCGCGGATATCCACGAACCGACCGCCAGTTGCAGCGTTCCGCTGATTCCGTGCCCGCTGGTGCAACCACCGGCCATTCTTGCTCGTAGATTTCCGCATCGGTGCGAGGGTCGATCACTGCCGCAATACCCACCTCGGTGTCCGCCACCAAGTACGAAAGTTGAGCGATTCCCTCCGTCAATATTGTTTCAAGCACAAACATGTGAATGCTCCCTTTCCCGCAACGAACTGGTTAGGAATGCGTCAAAATTAAACAGCCATGGAACGGCAGGTTTCAACGCATTCGCGGCATGCTTCGGCGCAGGTCTGGCAGTGATCGTGTTCGTGTACACCACATTGCTCGGCGCACCACTCGCACACATCGGCGCACAAACCGCAGATGGTTTCGGTGAATCGACTCTCGCGTGCCATCGCTTGGGCGCAGAGTAAACAGATATCGATGCATTCGCGGCAGCAATGAGGACAATCATTGTCGCTATCCATGTCGATCATGGCCGTGAGGCACTTCTCGCAAGCGATCGCGCAGCGTTGACAGGCTTCAATACAGGCTTGGTGGCTATTCATTTTTCAACTCTCCTAGCGGTGTTTCATCATCAATACTTAAACCAATGACTGCATCTATGCGATTGCCGTGCCGAAGTGCCCGCCAATTTCGTTTTCCCCTGGCGATGTCCTATTGAAAGTCAACGGATCGAGAATAAGTGCGATTCCAACTGTACCGAGCAAGTGGGATCTTGCGTACGAAAGGGGACTAAGTTAACGAAAATCGAGCAGGCTGAGCGGCGGGCAGCCAAGGCTGACCTGGTCATCGCATCTTGCTAGTCGTGATCTACGATTGAAAACAGCCTCGAAATCTCCTCCCGGCTGGTTCGGTGCGGGCGTAGCTAGCCGTTATTGTGCCAAGCGGTCAAGGTCATCAGCGTTAAAAGAATCAGCTTCGGAAGATAAAGATAAAGTCTTGCCATTCATCCATTCCCCCCCCGCCGCTCCGAGCGCATGCACCACAAATTAACACGGCACGAAAAATGCTCGACGGTTACGAATTATCGATCCTACCGAGATTTGCTTTTTGACATTGGAGTTAATGCCACGATGACGATGCTTCCAACCCGAGACGGACATGGTTTATACGTAAAAAATTGGGGCAGCGGTCGGCCGGTAGTGCTGATTCACGGTTGGCCGTTGTCAGCCGATAGCTGGGACTATCATGCCATGAAAATTGCAGAGGCAGGCTTTCGAGTGATTGCCTATGACCGACGCGGATTCGGTCGATCGGATCAACCGTTTGGCGCGTACGACTACGATTCGCTGTCGGACGACTTGAGCGACGTCATGACAGCCATGGCAGTGGACGATGCATCGATCATTGGCTTTTCCATGGGTGGTGGCGAGGTGGCTCGGTACATGTCGAGACATGCGGGCAGACATGTGAAGCAGTGCGGTTTGATTTCTTCGGTCGTGCCGTACATGTTGAAAACGGCGGACAATCCTGAAGGAGTCGATCAGTCTGTCTTCGATAAGATGACTCAATCGATGTTGGCCGATCGACCTAAATTCTTCGGCGACTTCTTTAATGACTTCTACGGTGTTGGTCTGCTGTCGCATCCAGTCAGCGAAGAATACCTGCAGTGGACTCGCACGGTCGCGATGCAAGCCAGCTTGAAGGCAACGTTGGCCTGTGCGCAAGCTTTTGCAACGACCGATTTCCGTCCGGACCTAGCGGCTTTCACCGTGCCCACGCTAATCATTCACGGCACCGCTGATGCCACAGTACCCATTGATGCCAGCGGCCGACCGGCGGCGAAGGCCATCCGCACCGCGACGCTAAAAGAATACGACGGCGCACCACACGGACTGTTTGCCACTCACAAAGAGCAACTCACAACCGATCTTCTGGAATTCTTGCAGGGATAGCTTTCCCGCTCATCCACTAACTTACCCAAAAGGAAGAATAACATGAAGGCAAATGGGACAAACGCACATGCAACACCCTTGAGCGTTATGACCTAGGTTATTGTCGGTGTAAGATTTCTTGCTCCACCCTACCTGAGCAACTCCGCGACTTTCTGTAGCATGGCATGTTTGTCGATGCGCCAACACCTACGATCAGCGGGGAAGCGCTGGCTCCAGTTTGTTTGTTCATTGTCGCGGTTGCCTTGGGTGGACAGGATTTGTGAAAGCTCTCCTGGCTTGACGAAATTGTGCGGTATTTTTACGTTTCTCGCTGAACGCCACCACGCACACGCTCGTTCTCAGGCTCCTGCCTGGGAACGCACTGTCTTGGAGGCTCCGCCTCCCGCGTCCTTGGAAACAACGACACTTCGGCAGGCTGAGCCTGGGAACCAGAGGGTGGCGTTCAGCGAGAAGTGTCGAATTTTCGCAGGTTTTTACTGCCGTTAACAGGCCGCTGCGATTCTGGCAATCAACTTAGCGATGTCGTCATCATCAGCTGCACATCACCGGCGCAGCGTTTGAATGCTTCGGGGAAATCGGTCTTATTCATCTTGCGTTTCCGCATTTAAGGTGATTTCGGACGGGAGTGTCGCCCGGAAGGCTTGCATTCGTTCGGATCGGGCGCGGCGTAGCTCGTCGATCGTGACTTCTTGCGTGTACTTGGCGACCAAGCGAATCAGCTTCGCTTGGTCTATCGGCTTGGACAGGTAATCGTCGCAACCGCCATTGAGACATTTGTCGCGATCGCCTTTCATCGCGTCAGCCGTAAGGGCGATGACTGGCCAGTCGATACCTGCGGACCGCAATTGTGCGACCGCTTGTAAGCCATCCACGTTGGGCATTTGCATGTCCATCACGACCAGAGTGAACGGCTCGCCGCGGTCACGAGCCGCAATCGCCGCGTCGATACCTTGCTGACCGTCTTCGGCGGTTGAGACCGTCGCACCCGCCTTTTCCAAGAAGTGTTGACTAATATGTCGCACGTCGCGACGATCATCCACAACCAGCACGCGACAAGCTAGCATCGGCGTTTCATTCAATGGTGCATCGGGTTCCAGCTTATGGCTCGTCGAATCGGGCTGAACTAACTCGATGTCATCGATCGCACCGATAGGAATCCGCACGAAGAATGTCGATCCCTCGCCAATCTCGCTACGCACATCGATCTCCCCAGACAACATTCCCACGAGCCGATGACTGATGGCCAACCCCAGACCACTACCGCCATATTGCCGCGTGACTGATGAGTCCGCTTGCGAAAACGGCTTGAACAATCGTTCTTGCTGCTCGAGGCTGATGCCGATGCCCGTATCGACGACTGCAAATTCAACGACAGCCGCAGGAGCATTTTCGATGAGTTTCACTCGCAACGCGACTTCACCTTCATCGGTGAACTTGATCGCATTACCAATCAGATTGATCAGCACCTGACGCAGTCGCGTGGGGTCGGTGTGAATATGGCGAGGTACTCGTCCGTCAAAGTCGACTGAGAAATTGACCTTTTTCTCATCCGCACGCACCTGCATCAATGATTGAATGTCGGCGACCAATTCGGGCAATGGACAGCGTTCAATTTCAACCTCCAACTTACCAGCTTCGATCCGCGACAAATCCAAAATGTCGTTGATTAAATCGAGTAGATGTTCTCCGTTGCGTTTCATAATCAAAACGCAGTTACGATTGTCAGGGTCTTTCAAGTGTCCGAGCAACACGTCGGAGTATCCCAGGATGGCAGCCATCGGCGTGCGAATCTCGTGCGACATATTAGCCAAGAATTCGCTCTTGGATTGACTGGCTGCCAGTGCCGCCGCCTCGCTTTCTTGCAGTCGCTTTTCCGTCCGCTTGCGATCGGTAATATCTTGCACGATGGCATTGACCGAAACATTGTTGCCGGCATCGTCGTTTAACGGATAATAGCTGGCCAGCCAGGTCCTTGTTTTCTTACTGGCCGGGGTCGTGCCAACAATTTCGACATTCAACTTTGGCTTTCCGGTCGTAAAAACTTCGTCGTAGATCGGATAGAGTTGATCGTGTAGCTCCGGCAACATCTCGTCGGCCCGACGACCAATGTGCTCCTCTTTGGGAAAACCATTGATGGCCGCCAGCGTTTCGTTGACGCGCAAAAAGCGGAAGTTGCGATCAATTAACGACAGACCCACCGGTGCAGCTTCGTAGATCAGTTCAAGTTCGCGTTTTTGAGCAACCAAATCCGATTGAGCCAACATCAACGCTGCTTCGGCTTGCTGCTGTTCTTCGATATCACTGACTGTACCCACCCATTCGATGATCTGGTTGTCGTCGGACATAATCGGAACCGCTTCCGCGACAAACGATCGGTACGACTGCGTGGCCTCGTTCCAAATTCTACCTGATGATTGATATTTTGATCGTGTGCCGATTGCTAACTTCCAGCGCCGCAGCAGTTCCGGTCGGTCATCTTCGTGGATGGCGTTGACCCAGTTGAAATTTTTGTGCGCGTCCCAGTCTTGCCCAGTGTAACGCTGCCAGGAACATTGCAGCGTATCGAAGCTCCCATCAGGCGTCGTAGTCCACACGATACTGCGAGTTCCCGACAACAAGGCTTCGTGCCGTGCTTTGGCCGCTTGCAATTCTCTTTCCGTTTCTCGTCGATTCTCGATCTCGGCTTGTAGCCTTTGGTTCGTAGCCGCTAGCGACGGGAAATGCAGTACTCGCGGAAAGTAATGCACCAATGCTATCACCGTTGCCCATGAGGTGATGGCGGTAATGAACTTCATCATTCCCGATACGCGATAGAACGGATGCCAGAAGATGATCGCTTCGATCAGGTGGACGGTGCCGCAAGCTAGGATGAAGCTGGCAAACAACCAAAATAGCTTGGTGAAAGGGAAATCCTGCCGTTTGCGAGCAAAGTATACAAGCACCGCTGGAATGGCAAAATACGCAGCGAAGGTCGCCAGATCGCTGCCGATATGCAGCCACCCGAGGAAGTCCGACCAGTTCCCACACCGCCACCGCGCCGGGAAATCGGAGGTATCGAAAAATTTGTAAAAATACTCGCCCATCAACGCTACCCTCGAAAAAAGAGTTTAGCTTGTTATTGTGCGCGTTAAAGCTCGTTTCGCCTATCCGCAGCAACCCGTTTGGCGCGCTAGTTGCCCGTGAGCGGCAGGCAGTATCGGGTTGATGGACGACGCGGAACCACGAACGCATGGAAGGAGAGGGATGGAAGGCGGCCGGGCGGCTTGATCGCATAGCGTTCAATAACAGATATTCAAACGATTAAATTAGTTGATTCCTCATCCGGCACACCCTTTGCGTATGTCTTGCACGGGCTGCGGCGGAGCGATTCATTCTAGCCTTTCAACTTTAGATCTCTTAGCCAACTACGATCCCTTGAATGACACAACCCAAATCTGAACTTGCAATGATTGCTGCCGTGGCTCAAATGCTGGTAGTTGCGTTGTCTGTTGCGGCGCTTTATTTTGCCCGTGACGTGTTCATTCCCCTAGCTCTGGGATTGTTGTTATCGTTTCTGCTCAGTCCCCTCGTTGATCGCTTGCGGCGAATGGGTATTCCCAACATTGCAGCGGTAGTCACCACTGCTGCATTGACATTTCTATTGCTCGCAGGTGGATTAACGCTGCTCGGACGCGAACTGACGAAACTGGTCGGCGACCTTCCACAGTATAAAGATGAGTTGGTCGCGAAGGCTCGGAGCGTGGCGGGCATGACGACCGGTATGGGTGGCTCGCTGGACGAACTCGCCGACGAGGTGAGCGAGGCCATGGAAGGTCAGCCCGAAGAAAAGGCAGGCGACGATCCACAGCCAACTTTTCTTGACAGGCTATCTAATCAGGTTTTCCCTGACAGCACTAATGTTAAAGCCGATGCGCCCCATGATGGTACCTCGTCAAAACGGCCACTATATATTCGACAGGTTCGCGATGATTTGTCGCTTGCGTCGTGGGCATCGTCCGCCGGTTCGGTGCTCGGACCGCTCACCACCGCCGGCCTCGTGTCGGTCTTTGCACTATTCATGCTGGTCCACCGCGATGATCTACGCGATCGAATTATTGCAGTAATTAGTCATGGCAACTACGTCACCACGACAGAAGCCCTCGACGAAGCAGCCGAGCGAATCAGTCGCTACCTAGTCGCCCAAACCATCGTCAATACCTCTTATGGATTTGTACTCACCATCGGGCTGGCCTTGATTGGCTGGGGGATGACCCCAGAAGGCTCGTTCCCCAACGCGATTCTATGGGGTGTGCTGGCAACTTGCTTGCGGTTTGTGCCGTATGTCGGACCGACGGTCGCCGCGATCTTCCCGTTAGCGATCGCGCTATCTGTGTTTCCCGGCTACGGCGTCGCGCTCGCCGTGCTTGCACTGATCATCACGCTGGAGCTGATTAGTAACAATATTCTGGAACCCTGGCTCTACGGTGCCAGTACGGGCATTTCCGCTGTGGCGGTGATCGTCGCTGCCGTATTCTGGGGTTGGCTATGGGGACCTGTCGGGCTTCTGCTCTCCACACCACTGACAGTGTGTCTGGTCGTGCTGGGGCGGTACGTACCGCGATTTCGCGTTCTATCTACCATGCTCGGTGAAGATGTCGAAATCAAAAATTCGATGCGGTTTTATCAGCGCTTGCTTGCTGGCGATGAGCACCGAGCCTGGGAGATGCTTCGCCAACATGCCGACAACTCTAACTTTGACGAGAGCTGCGACGAAGTGCTAGTTCCTGCCTTGAAACGAATCCGACTCGACAACGATGAAGATCAGTTAACGGACGCAGATGCTAATCGGCTGTTCTCCATCAGCGGCGGATTGATCGACAAGCTCCACCAGCATGTGCAATCGACAGTTGAAGCCGCGAGTGAGGATAAACCGGAAGCGGACGCTTCACTGCCTTTGATAATTGGCCTGTCTTCCCACCATTTCAGCGAAGGCTTGGTCTTAAACTTGTTGCGAGCCGGTGGCGAAGGCAATTTTCAGTTGAGCGCAATCGATGAAGAAACGCATCCCGAAGCGGTTGGACGCCAAGTCGCTAGCAGTTCGCCGGCAGTGGTTGTGATCGTGGTGCTCCCCAAGGGTGGGTTTGTTCAAGCACGCTATCTATGCAGATCGGTTCGCAAAGAGGGCTACACTGGTCCAGTCATCGTCGCTTGCCTGGGTAAATTCAAAAACTTCGACCAACTGTTTGTCAAGTTTCGCAAGTCAGGTGCGACCGGCATGACCACTTCGTTCTCGCAAACTCGATCAAAAATCAATTCGCTATTGCAGCATCGCGATGCGGTCGCGGATATCCCACACCAAAAACCTACGTCTTCCGTTGACGTTGCAATTTAACCCTTCTCAGGAAAAACCAATGGCTACCATCCTGCTCGTTGACGATCACCATGACATCCGCGATCTGATGACCCGCCAACTTCAGAAGCGCGGTTATACTGTGGTTACTGCCTCCAACGGACTCGAAGCCGTATTGGCCGTCGCTCAATCGACCCCATCGCTGATCCTGATGGATATCAACATGCCTGAATTGGATGGCATCGAAGCAACTCTGCAAATCAGAGCTGCTGAACCTGACAAGCTGATTCCTGTCATCGCTCTCACGGCTTACGCGCTGCAGGGGGATCAAGCGCGAGCGATCGCGGCAGGCTGCAATGCTTTCCACGCTAAACCTGTAGACTTCGACAAACTCTTCGATCAGATCAGTGAACTGACCAACGAGCCAGCAGCATCGTCACAACCGGTAAACGTGAACGCCTAGTTTCTGGCAATGCCGAACGGCAGTTAGCAATTGCTCTTTATGCCATACTTGGTGCGGACGGAACCCTTCTGATCAAATTCGCCCAGTTGGTTTGATTCAACAAAAGGTCGGTGCCGCTCGCTTCGAACCTTAACCGCCAACCCACCTGGCGCGAACGCTGGACCTGTCGCTGATCAACCAGACTCTTTCGCATATTGTCATGCCTGGCTAGAAAACCGGCTGATGGTCACGGGTGTCAGTCTGCTGCCGCGTTTTGCAACTCGAAAATTAAAGGTCATGGAGACCGATGAAGCGGTGGAAAAAGGGAGTGTGTTCGAGGAAATCGTACGGCGATTTGGTAATCCAGACGTTTACGATCCTGGCAAGATGAACATGAGTTTCAATCGACAACGACTGGAACTGAGGCATCGTTAATTTCCAGTCGCAGCGGGCCCATTCGCTTTCGGACGTAGCGACACCACAATCTCGTCCGGCACAATGTTCTCGATCTGCAATTCCTTTGGGATACTCGTCAGGTTCGATTTCGTCGGCCAGCGAATAACCCGCCCTTGGTTCGTGTTCTCGACTTCCAATGAGATGGCAAGTGTTGTTGGATCTAGCAATGTGAATGCTGGCTTGGAACCGGAAAGGGTAAGCTGTGCATAGGTAGGTTTCGGCTGTTCGATTTCGAGTTCGGCGGGCATGTTGCGAAACTCGATCGGGACTACAAACGTGCGCTGGATAGTGTCCGTGTGATAGGCGAATAGGAACCAGAGCATTACTGCCACGACGATCGCTGCCAACTTAGTTAGCCACTCGGACCATCGCTTCCCTCGCACACTCGGCCCCGATTTTGTTGAGCTTCCCAGGTGTCGACGCAATCGATCTGTCAATTCGGCGGGTTCGACGACAGTCATCTGTCCGTCATAGGCGATGGTGATCGTACCACGTTCTTCGGACACCGCAACAATCATTGCGTCACAGCACTCGGCCAACCCCAGCGCGGCCGCGTGACGTGTGCCGCAATCGTGGACCTTATCAACTTGTGTGGTAAGCGGTAGATGCAAGCCCAGCCAAATGATACGATTTCTTTCGATCAGCACTGCGCCGTCGTGCCCCGGTGACTTAGGGTAAAAAATGCTTATTAGCAACTGCTCGCTAATCTTTGCGTCGACTGGAACGCCGCCACGAATGTGTCTATTCAACGGTTGGCTGCCCGGAAATACGAGCAAAGCGCCAATACTCTGCTCAGCCATCGCGGACACTGCCCCGGCAAGTGTGTCAACGATCTGGCTTGACGACTCCTGGTCCGATGTCGTACGAAACCAACGCGAGGACGTTAGTCGCTCAAACCCATGCCGAATGTCGTGCTGGAAAATAACGACCATCGCTAGCACAAGACCGACCATGCCGTAGTGGAATAGCATCGTCGTTAAGTATAGATCTAGCCAGCGAGCCAATAGAAAGAGCAGCACGGCAGCAGCCGTAACGATCGCCAACGATCTGGAAGCTCGGTCGCGCAGCCAGATGAAAATGACGTAAAGTAACATCGCGACAATCGCAATGTCCAGCAGATCTGCAGGACGCAAATGCTCGATTAAACTACTGAAGCGAAGTGGCATAAGATTAACATCGGGCATTATCCATCCCGATCCAACTCGGTAAGCATAAATCGCTTATCAGCATGTTCAGCAATGAATGCTTCCATCGAGCGCATCTGCTCGGCAACTGCGTCCTCTGCCGATTCCTGTACCTCAGCATCCGTCCGCGAAACGAACAATTTAGGAACTTTGACACGAACCTTCATCTCGACTGTTACTCGAACCTTAGTGTCACTTCCTTTCGACACAGCGTTGAGAGTCGTCCGAAAATACTCCGAGTTGCTGGCTAACGCGATGGAATCTGTTGCGACTTGCATCGATTCCGGCCCGACGTCGGCCCGCTGTCGCAAACTCAATGCATGCGCATCGATTTCCGGATCGTAAAACCTAAAGGTCTCTTCTTGCCAACACTTAGTTGGCGTGCCGAACTGAACGCTGACTTGAGCGTCAGCAGACTGGTCGACGGTGGTGCAGAACCAAAACATGGCGGCGGCAGCGGTGGCGAACGTCGTTTTCATTTTAAACATGTTGGTGCCACCCCGCTTGAAAAAATCCTAGAACGCACCCCAGCACAATCCGAAACGCTTGAGCCAAGACAACGTCGCAAACGCTGTGCGGAGTTTCATTAAAGCGCCTCTTCACCTGCGTGAGTGAAACTATAGTCCACCAAGAGAGCGAGATGGCAAACCGAACAAGATTTGACCCAGCGGTCGAACAGGTCGATCCGACTTGCGTGCATGTTCGATCGACCGAACCGTGTTTCCATAGACATGCAAAGGACGTCCCGGTCGCTCCTGAATCGGTAAAGCCTTGATTCGCTCCCGGTACGCTCCCGTTGGGATGACGACGGGACTCCAACCCGTTGGCGATGACGCCTCAACTTCGACGGCGCTGGTGACGGTGAAGCTTGCAATGACAAGCAGGATTGTGCGCAACATGACTTTGTTCTCTCTTGACGCCTTACATGGCGTAATACGGACTCTTTAAATTGACTGCACTCCCAGACGCGATTCTTGTGCCAACTCGCCTAATCACAACGATTCGTCGCATTTGCCAATCCTGAGCTCGAAATTCGCGTCCGGAGGTGAACGATTATGGACCAGGAAGGCTCGCAGGCGACCACGGCGACAGGCGCTGGAGCACAAAAGCATCGTGCAGCAATTTTGCAGCCAGTCTTTCTCACCGACTTTTCGGAGCCAAAGTTATGTCGATTCGATTCATCGGCAATTGGCCTGGAGGGCTGACAATCGGGAAGCGGCATAGCGTTTGCGTCAACAGAGTTTGCGTCGTCAACGTCGAGTGCGTTCCTTGAGCGGGTACCTAGGGCGCGGGTATCTAGGGCGATTGCTCTGAAACGCAAAACTGAGAATCCGGTGCCCAGTACATCGCAAGAACGGCCGAGCGATTTCACCTCACACAACCCGCAACTAACTGAGAGAAAACAATGACAACGCAAACATCCCAAGCGATCAAGTCACAGCAAATCGTGCTCGCCTCGCGACCCGACGGAAAACCATCGCCCGACAACTTCAAACGCGCGACAACCGAACTTGCGCCCATCGACGACGGCGAAATCTTGGTGAAGAACCAGTGGATGTCGGTCGATCCGTACATGCGAGGTCGGATGAACGCAGGTGACAGCTACGTGCCGGCGTTTCAGATCGACGAGCCGCTTGAAGGAGGCTGCATCGGCAAGGTGATCGAGTCAAGAAACGATAATTTCAGCGAAGGCGATTACGTCCTCGGCAATCTCGGTTGGCGTGAATACTGGAAGTCGAGCGGCGAAGGCGTCACGGTCGTCGATCCGAATCTCGCTCCCATTCAGTCGTATCTCGGTGCGCTCGGCATGACGGGCATGACAGCTTGGGTCGGCTTGAACAAGATCGCCAAGCTGCAAACCGGCAGTACAGTGTTTGTCTCCGCCGCATCGGGCGCGGTCGGCAGCATCGTCTGCCAACTCGCCAAGGCAAAGAACTGCTACGTCATTGGCAGCGCCGGCAAACCCGAAAAGATGCAGTGGCTCAAAGACAAGGCTGGCATTGACGCCGTCATCAACTACAAAGAAACCGATGACCTAACCGCAGCGCTCAGCAAGCACGCTCCCGACGGCATCGACGTCTACTTCGACAACGTCGGCGGCGAACATTTGGAAGCAGCCCTGGACGCGCTGAACGACAATGGCGTTTGTGTCGAGTGTGGCATGATCAGCAGCTACAACGCCACCAGACCGTCGGTAGCACCTCGAAACTTGTTCAAGATCATCGGCAAACGAATCCGAATGCAAGGCTTTATCGTCCGCGATCACTTGGACGATCAAAAAGAATTCATCGCCGACATGGCCCCGCTAATCAAAGCGGGCAAAATCGTTTGGGAAGAAACCATCACCGAAGGACTCGAGAACGCCCCCGCCGCCTTCATCGGTCTCTTCGACGGCGACAACCTGGGAAAATCGCTTGTTCGCATCCCGTAACCATGGAGAGCCGGCGTCACCGTCAGCTTTGGTGGAGCGTACTTGGAGACTGCTTCAACCAACCACAAATATGTCCGAGCCTACGGTCGGTCAAGCGACTACGCATCGTCCCAAGCCCTCACGAACAATCCCGGCTATCTTACTGGCAGCATCCGAAAACTCGCCGGGTACTGATAAATGCATTCAGCAGGAGTTTGCTGTTTCTAACGCGTGAGCACTAAGCGATATCTTGGCGAACCGTTTCGCAATTTCTCAAATGCTAGGTTGATGTCGCTCATGGCGAACGTTTCGGTCACGGGGTTGATATTGTGACGTGCCGCGAATTCGAGCATCTTTCGCGTCGTCGCGATGCTGCCTAACGGAGATGCGGACAGCGACTTCTGACCCATCAACATCGGGAATACGGTCGCCTCCACTTTGGCTGCGGCACCGACTGTGTGCAATGTTCCCTTGGGAGCGAGCGTTCCCAGGTAAGCGTCCCAAGGCAAATCCGCGTCCGTCGAGTTGATGATTAAATCAAACTTGTTGCCGACCGATTCGAGTGCTCCGTCATCGCCAGTGGCAACATAATGATGTGCACCCAGTTCGCGAGCCTCAGCTTCTTTGGATCGGCTGCGTGAGATTGCCGTTACTTCGCAACCCCACGCGCTGGCAAACATGATCGCCATGTGGCCGAGCCCGCCTATGCCTATGACAGCAACTTTGGCGGTCGGCGACACGTTGTTTTGCACCAGCGGATTGAAGACCGTCACACCACCGCAGAGCAAAGGTCCGCACTTGGCCGGATCGAGTCCCTCGGGAATCTTCGTTGCCCAGCCCCAATGGCAGCGAACTCGATCGGCAAAGCCGCCTGTTTGATGCGTGATGGTGCCTTCGACAGTCGGACAAAGGTTGTGATCGCCGCCGATGCACTGGTCACAGCTCATACACGATCGACAATACCAACCTAATCCGACGAGATCGCCCACCTTCAAGTTCGGCACCGCTTGGCCAAGTGCCGCAACGCGACCGATCACTTCGTGCCCACCGACGAACGGATACTGTGTCATGCCCCAGGCGTTGTCGAGCATCGACATGTCGCTGTGACACACGCCACATGCATCGACCGCGATCTCGACGTCACCAGCCCCAAGTGGCGGCAACTCGAACTCGAATTCTTTCCATTTTCCTGCCGCTTCGTGAGCTGCGTATCCGTGTGCAATGGTCATCAATACATTCCTTAATGTGATACTAATAACATAAATAAAAACTACTTATGTTCAATACTGTTGAGATAACGATGCGTACCGTGCCCGATTTGATGATATAAAACGGATAGTTTTTTTGCCCATGTGAGATCAACTCTTCCTCGGCTTCAAAGTTAACCAGCTCTGCTAGTTCCGCGATCGCTTCCAATTGCCGATCTTCAAACTCAGGAAATGCGGTGGTTTCAATGGAGCGGGTCGTCACGGCTAAGTTCACTTTCGACGAAGGTGCAGATCGCTATCGAATGGAAACGTCTACGCTTCGATCGCCGCGCAACACCGAAACGACAATCGGAATTTCGTTGGGGATCGCCATCAGCAGCCGATGCACGTCATCGACATTGGCAACGATTCGATCGTTGACACCGACGATTATATCACCCGAGGCTAGTCCGCAAAGCTCAGACAAGCTCCCCCGCATCACGTCCACTACCTCGACCGCTTGATCGGAAAGTAGATCAAATCGATGCATGGTCCCCCGATTCAGTCGGCAAGATGCAACCGTGATGCCAAGCTGGCGACGTTTGACTCGGCCACTGCCGACGTTTCACATGCCGACGCGATTGACTTGCGAAGCGACTGTGTATCAGCCGCGTCAACGGCAATCGATCTGACCGCAATCCCCTGTGCCGTCAATTCGGCCACCGAAGTGGTGTACTTTTCCGGGTTCCGAGACGCGACGATCAGTTCGTGTCCTGCATTCCCAAACGCGGTCGCGATTCCATGCCCCACGCCCGGTCCGTACCCTACAATCAAACAAGCTGGCTTTGGCAATTCTGCGTTCCTTGTACTTGATAAGTAACTATGGATTGGCTTGGAAGTATCTTAAGCTGTACGTTCTAATGGACAAGTACTAACCTCCTGGTAAGTGTTAAGGTCTCGTGTAAGGTGTCTCGACATGGCAGATGTACGTTTTCGGTGCGGCGTCGAAGCGGCGCTCAGTGTGATCGGTGGGAAATGGAAGGTGATGATCCTGTGGCATCTCGATGAACCGCAACGGTTCGGCGAACTGAAGCGTCGAGTGACCGGTATCAGCGAAAAGGTGCTGATCCAACAACTACGCGAACTAGAGTCCGATGGCGTGGTCAATCGCAAGGACTTTCAAGAAGTACCTCCAAAGGTCGAATACTCGCTCACCGCTTTCGGTCGGTCGTTGAAAGTTGCACTGACGCCATTATGCGACTGGGGCAAGAAGCACACAAAGCGAATCACCGAACTGCGGGAAACTTAACGCCACCACGCACACGCTCGTTCCCAGGCTCAGCCTGGGAACGCACTGTCTTGGAGGCTCCGCCTCCCGCGTCCTTGGAACCAACGACACTTCGGCAGGCGGAGCCTGGGCCGTGCGACAAATAGCATTTCAGCAATTTTGTGTTGAGGCGAGTTTCGTTCTGAATTGAGTCTTCAGTCGCAGCGACATGCGATTTATAAATTTATAAGTTGAGCCAATTCTCTTCGGGCCGAAGGTCCAGCCGATTACCTAGCCCAGGGCAAGTCAACGCGAGTGGAGCGAGCGTTGACGCCGCCCTGGGGCAGGGGTTTGCGCAGCACGTGTCCCCAACGCCTTGATGGCGGAGTACTACACACAGCGTGCGTCGGCCCTACGATGAACGGCAACGGCATGAGCGATAC
>JBGSJT010000135.1:0-12849 GCA_041741715.1 Pirellulaceae bacterium
ATGAACGGCAATGTGCTCAGAGACCATGTCTTGAGTGACGGGTCATAATCGGCTGGTTCCTTCAGCTCGACGAGATGTCCCAGCGCCCAGGTCACCTGGTAACCGTTGCCTTCAAAATAGCCATCATGCCGCGAGGTTGCCTTGAGGAAGGCAGCCAATTCGCGTGCCACGGATGGCTTTTCGGCAAGTATCACTTTCACGTGTCACCCAAGTATTCTCTCAGCAGGACAGACGGCAGATGCCATTCTTTCCCTGCAGTGTAGAACAATTGTCCCCAATTGTTTTATTCCTTTTGTTTTATTCGTTGGGTTAGATGCCTTACGAAAGTTTGGTGGGGCAAATATCGATTGAGGACAATTGTTTTGCATTCAGGCCCACCCGTCCGATCCCATGCGTGCGGCAATTTATGACAGAAAACCATCAATTCGACTCCGAAACTCTGGCTGGAGTGGACGAGCCATCGTGCGATACAATTGACAGAAACCAGAATAGAGAGGAACAACAATGGGCTCAGTAACGCTAGTACTAGATTTGCCAGAAGACTGGGCAGAGTTCAATATGCCGCCTGCATTAGATGCCCGGCTGACGACGCTTCTAGATCGACAGGATGAGTCTGGTGAGCTTGCCGAGCCTGAACGCAAAGAGGCAGAGGCGCTCTGCAAGCTCGTGGATATGCTTGCACTTCTGAAGCTTCGGGCCGAGCGAGTTTCGGGCCAATCGAAGTCGTGAGTCCCTATATTCCAGTAGAGTTGGTTCGGCAAGTTCGCAGGCGGGCTCCCTTAGAGCCCAAATGCCTTCGAAGTTCTGTCAAGTGATTTCTTGCTTGATACTTCAACCCGCCGGATGAGCAATCAAGCGTCTTGTCGCTGTAGCCTCTGTTAACACCAACTATCAAGCAATGCGTTGGCTTGCCAAGCTGCGTTTGGGTCGATTGCATTCGACAATTGAACTCGCTCGGTCATAACCCAGCTTAACGCTGGACAAAGGACGTTATTCAGCGTTAAGGTGCAGCACTGAAAAAACTCACCGGATGCGATTTCAGACAAGCCTTGTGCTTGATGCAATTGCCGGGGATGACTGCACTTTGATGGATGCGCCATGAACGATAAGCTGACTCAGGCAAGCGTTGGCCAAACCGAACTGCGAAAACCGACTAATTCGCTGCCGGTGGTATCAACCAAGGCTGAAGTTGGTGTGCTCCCTGCGTTGGTGGCTGAGGCGGGTGCGGCAGCGCATTTTGCGTGGGAGGAGTTCATTTATGGTAAGCTTCGCAATCCGCACACTCGGGCAGCCTACGAACGGGCGATTCGACAGTTCATGGGGCACTGCGAAGCGCTGGGCAAGGACTTGCAGCAGATCAGTCCGCGCGATGTGGGGAGCTATTTGGATGGGCTCCGCTACGCCGTGGCGACCAAGAAGCTGATACTGTCGGCACTGCGGCATTTCTTTGATGCGCTGGTGACCAGGCATGTCGTGATCCTCAATCCGGCTGCGTCGGTTCGTGCAGAGCGGCTCCAAGTCATCGAGGGCAAGACGCCAGAGATCTCGATCGAACAGGCTCGCATGTTGATGCGCAGTTTGGATACCTCCCATGCGGTGGGGCTGCGAGATCGTGCGATCGTGGGCATTCTGATCTATACCGCGGCCCGCGTGGGAGCCATTGCCAATCTGCGTCGCTGCGACTTTTACGATTCAGGAGAGCAGTACTGTCTGCGGTTTCATGAGAAAGGGGGCAAGTCGCGGGAGATTCCTGTTCGCCACGACTTGCGGCTGATGATCCAGGACTACCTTAGGACAGGTGGACTCGACCAGGCGGACAAGGCGTCGCCGCTGTTTCGCACCACCCGCCGCCGAAGTCGACAACTGACCGACAACCCGCTTACTAGCGATGATATTGGGCGGATGGTCAAGCGCCGACTGTACGAAGTTGGACTATCGCTACGGCTTTCGCCTCATTCATTTCGTGTGACGACGATAACTGACCTGCTAACTCAGGGGGTACCGCTGGAGGATGTGCAGAACTTGGCAGGGCATGCCGACCCGCGCACCACCAGGCTATACGACCGCAGGCAGCGGAAAGTAACCCGCAACATCGTCGAGCGGATTTCAATTTGAGATTGGATTTTTGGAGGCATAGCTCGCATCCAAGTGACATCGGGTGCCATCTCGTAGTGAATGTGGCTACGAGTCCAGTATCCGTTTCGTAGTGCAGAGGCTATGAGTCCCAACGCCGGCCGAATTGCCGCGGCTTACGTAGAGGAACACGCCTCATTCCCCAGTTGAAGCGCCCACAGCCGTTGCCATTGCTCGTCGGTGTCAACCATCTGCCGAAGGATGCGATACGACTGACCGCTGCGCTGCGTCAGTAAAATCTGGTCTGGGTACTCGCTCTTCTGGACAATCTCACTGAGTGGCATGCGGACGCCGGCATGGCCAGTGCAAATGGCGAATTCCTGCGGACTGAGCCAGCCCGATTGATACCAGCTCTGGTGATACGTTCGACTAAAATAGTTCCACCAATTGAGGTTACTGGTGATCATACAATGGCCTATCAACAGAACACCGCCCCAGAACATCCAACTCTCTAGGCGGTCGCGTGCGATGATCAAGATGGCTGCGATGAACAGCAGTGAACCCGACTCCATAAGAGCCCTGTTTCGAAAGGCTGGAGTTCTTAGTGGTATCTCTGTAGTAGCCGATCCACGGAACGGAATGGCCTCGGCCGGTGGCTGGCTGATTTGATTCCACAGCTCCACCCCCTGCGGATTCTCAGCCATTGCGGGCGTTTCAGCCAGTGTTCGCCAGTGGCGTTTGAGTTGATTTGCGGGGTCCGCATTAAACGCGTCGAACATGCGAGCGCTCAATGCCAAGTAGCGATGAGCGCTGGCGTCCACATGTACACGCATGCCATCCGCACTGATCGCGGTCCGCACCAAATGTTGCGGTCCAAACCAATAGGTATGCACACCATCATGGAAGCACAAGCCACCTGTGGTGAACTCCCCTTGAGCTGTCCCCAGCACATCCGGATACAACGTCAGGTAGCGTGTCGCACGATCGTTCGCGCTGATCCGGCGTTTAAGAAACCACCAACCTGCTAGCATCAGTGTCCAAAACGCCGTTAAGCCCAAGCCCACCAACGGCTGTCCTTTGGAAATTGCGTAAAGTACGCTTGCCGGTCCAAACACGACAATACAAATTCCAAGTAGCACAGCCAGCACCAGGCACAGCCACCATTCCCGTTCCCCACGCGGCAGCATCCGTTGATAGTCAGCCCGTTCGATCACCCCGTCGAAACGAAGCGACACCGATTCCACGTCAAATGTAGCTGGCTGCGTAGGCTCATACGGATTGACAGTTGGTTCGGCCAACAAAGCACCCTCATTCGCTTGGCCAATTCTGCGGGCCATGGAGATCTAGATTACGAGCAAGGCAGCTTGTTTGCGGAAGCCACTCCACCTCGTTCCGGCATTGTAGATCAACTGAGCGACGACGAGTGACAGAGGAGCGACCAATCGCGCCGGGTCGCAGCGGCAAGAACCTTGGGTAGGGGCAGCCAGTGGTGGCGGCCATTAGAAAAACGAAGCGGCGCGACGGCGGCCATGAATGGCTCGTCGCACCGCCCCTCGACGTCACTCGGACGCTTCGGCGAGAGTATCCCTGGCAAGTTGCGTCCCCGCAGAGCCTGCGTCCGTTTCCCCTCGCCTCGCAACTTTGCCCGATTTTATTTGATTAGTCACCTGATCGATCTGCCCGAACAGCGAAATTTTCCAATGCACCGGCATCCTGCCACGTTCTCGGCGTACCCTGGTAAGCCCTGGAACGTTCAATAATAATCAGCCCGGACCGATTCTGGCGACTGGCTTGAGTTCACACGTACCAAAGAATTTACAATGGCGAATGTAACGCGACGGCGTACTGGCGAATTCCTCCGTCTACTTTTTCAGATCCTCAATTCCCTGTGTCATCGATTGCGAGCTTTTTCGCACTGACCGACATGTCTCTGACCAACATACCACCCAATTCACCCTGAACCACTGGCACGTGCCGATCCGTAGCGGGCCGATACAAATGGACCTCAAAGTTTCCACAAACGTACTGGCAGCAGCGAGCACGGAGGAGGAGTACGAACTTCATCGCGACGCATTGGAGTGGAGCCTAGCCGAGCCGATCGTAATCAGCAGCTCCGAGGACATTCAGTCGCGTCTGAACTGGCAAGAGCGGATTCAACCCTTCCGACATCAAGTTGAGAATCTGATTAGGTTTTGCAGACGTTTGCCGGTGACGCTAATCGCCGATGATGTTGGCTTAGGAAAAACGATTAGTGCAGGGCTAATCCTCAGCGAACTAATGTCGCGTCGGCGTGTTCAAAAAGCGTTGGTAGTCTGCCCCAAGATCCTCGTTCCGCAGTGGATTGAGGAGCTGGATTCAAAGTTCGGAATCTCCGGCTTTGGAGGAGGAGGCAGCAGTATGAAAGGCTGCGAAAATCGGGCAGAACCGGTAGTTGCGACAACATATTTGTCCGCAATCCCACTAATTCAGCGAATGCGACCGGGTGTCTTCGACATGCTGATTCTCGACGAGGCCCATGCAATTCGAAACCTACATGGGCCAAGCGGTCCGCCAAAAATTGCCCAGGTAATCTACAAGGCTCTTGAATCAAGGATGTTCAAATACGTCCTGATGCTAACAGCGACTCCAATTCAGAACCGACTTTGGGACATCTACTCGTTGATTGATTGCCTTGCCGTCGCCAAAGGCCATCGCAATCCGTTCGGAACGCCCGATCAATTTGCTTACAAGTACCTGGCAGACGGAAAAGCCAAAGCTCGCGTTCTCAACAAACAACATCAGGACGAGTTCAGGAATACGGTTTCAAGTTATATGTTTCGCACGCGACGAGTGGACGCGGCGTTGGCATTTCCGGACCGCGAGGTCAAAACCTACGAGGTTGAGGTTGGCGCAAGGGAACGAGAACTCCAGACATTGGTTGGCGACAGCATTTCCAAATTCAATGGACTTGCGCAGTCATCTCTTCTCGTTGCGATGATGAGTAGCCCCCATGCACTGGATGCTCAACTCCGCAACATGGTGAGCAATAATCCCTCTTGTGAATCGCTGAGGGCCCAGGTAAGTCAAATTGTTCAAGAACTCGCCATACCTGCTAAATGCAAGATGCTTCTCCAGATTATTGGCGGCTTGCGGCAACAAAGGACAGATTGGCGAGTGGTCATCTTCACCACTCGACGTGAAACACAACTGGCCATTGCTCGCGTTCTAGAATCAGATGGTATTTCATTCGGTTTAATCTCGGGTGGACAGACTCAGCAGAACCGAAATACGATCGAGCAGTTCCGATTGCCGCACCCCACCATCAATGTGATCATTTCAACTGATGCCGGCGCGGAGGGTGTAAACCTCCAGTCCGCAAACGTCCTTGTCAACTATGACTTGCCATGGAATCCAATGGTGGTTGAGCAACGCATTGGGCGAGTCCAGCGAATAGGTTCTCGTTTTAAACGAGTGTGGGTTGCCAATCTGGTTCATGCGGATAGCGCGGAACGCCACATCGTCGCACGGCTTATCGAAAAACTGCAAGTGATTGCCCACACGGTTGGCGACATTGAAGCGGTTCTGGAATCTTCATCCAGCGGAGATGGGGATTCATTCGTCAAACACATCCGTGAGATGGTCGTCGCCGCGCTACAGGGCCAAGATGTTGCCGAGCAGACTCGTAAAGCGGAGCAGAGTATCGAAGAGGGCAAAAGAATATTCGAGGAACAGCAACAAACGATCGATCGAACGCTCGGAGAACTTGACGCACAGGCGGATGAGGTTTCGATGCCCAAGTTAACAAAAGTCAAACCTCGGCGGGAATACAAACCATTTGTGCTGGCAGCTTTAGCGGCTGAGGGCGCCAACGTGCGAGAAGAGCAGCCGGACCTTTTCACGGCTAAATCAGACAATTTCTCCGAAGGCAGATTTACGTTCCGTCAGGATCTATGGGAACAGATGTCCCAACCGGGCGTCTTTATGGGACGTGCTCCTATGCTGTACCAACCGGGCAAGCCCGCATTCGAACGGCTGGTGCAGCGTTGGCTAGACAAGTCTGGAACCCGACTTTTCGATGTCCGAATGGACGAAGCCACAATCACGAGGCTCGCGAGCGAATGGGTCGCCAACATACCAGACTCTCGATTTCGTGAATGCGTCGTCCAACAGAGCATACCGCAATTCTTCGGCCAAGTAACGTGCCGCACTCGCGTTGCGAACAACGTCGACAGCTACGAAAAATTGATCGAAGTGGAAAGCAGCGAACCTGCAGACCCTAACTGGAAATCTAGTGCATCCGACACACTCGTCACCCGACCGATCGATCCCTCGCAACTCATCGAAGACTTAGCTCAACGCATTGAAAAGGCAGTCGAAGCGGATGCAGATATTCAGAAATTTGACCAGTACTACAGCAAGCGATTGGAAATTGAAGCTGCGAAGAGTGATGGTGGCAAACGTAGCGAACAACTAATGCATGATCTCGGTCCAATTGTCACTGCGGAGGCCTCAGCAGTCAGCGGGTTTGTGACTCATGCCGTTGACGTATTGGTCCGGTTCGAAATGGAGTCCTCGGAATCTCTCGAGGCGGTGCTGCGAATGAAGGCGGGTACCGTTATCGACGAGCCAAAATTGGCCACATGCGAGCAATCAGACCTGCAGGTCCCTTCAATTTGCCTCGCACAATGCCATGAATCGGGAAAACAGGTCCTTCCAAAATTTCTCATGACTTCTGAAGTTTCTGGAGTCCGAGCACTACCAGAATACATGACCACTTGTGCCGAATCTGGCAGGCGGATACTGAGAAGCGAGGCCATCAAGTGCTCGATTTCTGGCGCAATAGTTGCCCCTGACTTGGTCGCAAAATCAACGGTTTCCGGCAGTCTCGCCCTGAGGAGCCTCATACGGCAGTGTGAATTCACTCAAGTTGCTGCGCTCCCTTCTGAACTCTGCCAAAGTTCGATCAGCGGTAAGTGGCTTTGTAAGTCGCATTCGGTATTGCTTACGCCCGATAGGGCTATCGCACACGAGAGTGAGGCAGTGCAATGCAAATTCACCGGCCGGTGGTATCGAATCGGGGAATGTATTCGGTCGGATGCCTCTGGGCTAGTGTTTGCTCCCGATGAAGCTGCAAAATCAAGCATCTCGGCATTGCAATGTCACCGGTCGGAGCTCGTAAGATGTGAAGAGACGGGCGCGTTTGTGTTGCCACAAGAGTTACAGCAATGCAAGGGCACAGGCCTGAAAGTCATTCCCGAGTTATTGGACAGTTGCCCTATCACGCATCGAAAGGCGCTAAAGCGATGCTTTGAGACCTGCCAACTGTCCGGTACGCGAGCGCTGCCGCTTGCCATGGGAAATTGTGCAGTTAGTGGCAAACGCGTGCTCATAACGCTACTCAAGAAAAGCGATTACTCAGGCAGGCAGGCGTGCCCAGAGTTTGTCGTTACCTGCCAACATTCCCAAGCCAACCTTTTGCAGGATGAAGTTGCCGAGTGCGAGCTTACCGGGAAGATTGTTGATTCGCGATTACTCGCAAAATGCGCCGTCACTGGCAAACGCGTACTGCCATCGCGGATGCTCAAGAGCGCCGTTTCAGGCATCACCGCAATCGATGAATTGTTCAGAAAGTGCGAGGAATCGGGCGTTTACTTGCTGCCTGAAGAATCTGGCAGGTGCGAGTTGACGGGCAAGACGGTGGACAAACGGTTGCTGGGAAACTGCTCACTTACTGGAAAACGCGCACTTCTCACCCATTTGCTCCGCAGTGCAATTTCCGGTGAATATGGATGCCGCGATTTGATGCGCCGTTGTGAGGAATCGCAAAGCTGGCTGCTGCCGGACGAGGCTACCAAATGTGAAATTACAGGCAAGCTGGTTGATGCCAGACTGTTGGAGCGATGCTCGATTAGCCAGCGGTTGTGCTTGCGGCGGCTACTTGCCTCAAGCGAGGCTTCTGGAAAACTCGCACAATCAACACTCATGGTTCGATGTGACGAGACGGGCAAACTGCTTTTGCCGACCGAAGTAGCTACTTGTGAATTCACTGGAAAGCAAGTCGACATTCGGCTACTCAAGCGGTGTGCAATCTCAAGCAAGGTTGGTCGGCAGTCATTGATGACACAAAGCGAGCTTTCCCAGAAATGGGGGCAAAAGAAGTACGCAACTCGCATGGCGAACAATCGAGTCGCACTGTCCAACGAAGTCTCCATTTGCAACTGGACGCTTGCATACTATCCAAATCAGCGGACATTCACATGCGACCTCTGTCGCCTGCAGTTTTATGACAAACTGAAGAACGCGCAGAATGAATTCACGTACCTGCGCGAGTTCCTGGACGGCTCTCGGCAAACCGTTAGACCATTTTCGGATCAGAAGCAACTGGCAGCATTGTGTGGAGGCTTCTTTCAACCTTGTAAGGAACTGTACATCGTCTCCGCAAAGCACGAGCGAGCTCATATTATTTTCGGCAGAAAGGTCTCGATGGCATTGTTCTCAAGTTGGTCGGCCGCGTTAGCACACGGACCGCCGGAGAGCCTAAAAATCGTCGGAAAAGTCGTTTCTGGAAAGCGGGGCCACGGTACCTGGAGTATCGTTGAGTCGTGGTCAGCCGACGAATTGTCACAATAGGCTCTAGCTGAAGCTCGCACAGCGTGACCAAAAGGCAGGTCCCTTTTAACTTGCATCCAGGAGCCAATTCCATGAACAAGCTTACTGAACTAGACAAAGCGTATTGCTCGAGTATCTCGTCGAGCATTGATGAGCTCGTTAAGGTCAAAGAGACGATCCACCACTCCTATACCTTCAATTTGCAATCGACTGAGGTGAGTGAGGCGATACTTGAACGGCTCAAGTCTTTTTATGTTTGTCAGCAAGGGATCAAAAAGCTGTTGAACAAAAGGTATCAGACCGCCGGCGCCGACTTCTTCGTCGAAACCGTCATTTTCTTTTTACAGGCCTATATCAATTCGACCGCGTGCGGTTTGGAGGTTCACTCTGAACGGCAGATCGTGCGTGCACGCAATGCGATCCGCCCCGACATATCTGTCTGGAAAGGCGAGCATGTCCTTGCGATTATCGAATGCAAGACTCAGTTGGGCTGGAACCGGTCGAATTGGGAAGAGCACTTCGAAGACCGCGAGCTCAAACTGCGGTCGGTCTTTCCCGAGGCGCACGCTTTTCTCCTTGTGATGACAGGCAACAACTGGGGCGGCTTTGGCAAGCACTCTCTGATTGGTCAAAAGTATTTTTGTCTACTTGAGGATGTATGGCCCCCGGAATACAGGAGTGCACTTCAGATCATGACGCCAGTGGAATCCTTGTTTGCGCAGCTCTACGAATTGGCCTAGACGAGATTGTGACTAACGTTCAATAGGGAGCCATTTTCGGCGGCGGGTAGGGAGCCAGCACGAAGCGCCTTACTTCCTTGGCTTCGCGAAACTTTCATAGTTTAATGTACGTCACCTCAAACTGCTTGCATGACCGGTGTGTCTGCAATCGATTGGCCAGCGAAAATGTGTCCTTCATATCGTATTGCTGGAACACGTCGAGGCCACGATCCAGCGATATCTTCCAGCCGTGATCGGTGACAATGTGGCGGGCGTGGATGCCGGATTCGTCGTATTCCCAGGTGAACTTGATTCCGGTGCGAATGCAGTTCTTCTGAATCTGCTGAAAGAAGTCGTCTTGCTGATCTCCTTTGAATTCATCCTTCACGGTGACCAAGTGAACTTCAACCGAATTCGTTTCCTCCATGAACTTAGCAACCGTTTCCATAAAGTCCATAAGATTCTTTACTTGGAAGAACATGCGGATGTATGGATCCGTAATGACAATCTTCTTTGCACCTCGGATGTAAGGCCCAAATAGCGAATCAAAACTGACACCCTTCTGGTTTTCAGCGATTTGCACATGGCCTGTTTTGGGTTCCGCACTCTTCATTGTTGTTGCAGTTGGATGCGCGGCGGACTGATCCATGCCGACACTAACCGAATCGGGCTCTGTTCCAGTAGATTCGCAATAGTAGACTTTTGGGTACTCCAGCTCTTCCAGTGTTCGCACCAGTGTCTCCGCGCCTTCGAGGTTCGTGTAGGAAAACCGAACTTTGGAAAACGTCGTATCGAAACGCATGAGCTGATCTTTGACTCGCTTGCGACCTTCGATTGCAAAATGCAGCAGCTCTTCGGTCTCAGCATCGGTCGCGCCCTTGTGGGGATAGAGGATTTTCATCATCCCGGAAAAAGTCTTGTGAATTCCATCTCTGTCGCGTGTGGATATCTCTTCGGAAATGGAAAACTTGGGTGAGTAAAGCCGTGAGTAGTCTAGGTTGCGTTGGCTTTTTAGAATCTCGGCAAGATAGTCGACTACGAAGCCGAACCCATCCGTAAACAGTTCATTGCGAATAATGTCGACTTCCCAGCCGGGAATGAAAAAGTGCATCCGGTCGAGGAAGGCCGAGTCGTGGTATTTTTCGGGAAGCTCATCAAACAAATCGGAGTGCCTGAGCATATAGGGTACGGTATTTTGCGTATTCCCCAAAAATGCCATCGAAGCTTCTGCTCCCAATGTTTCGACGCCTCTCGAGAATGACTTGTTCGCCATATAGTTTTTCAGAATGTCGACCAGTGCTTTGTCTACGCGTTTGTTCTTCCCTGCGAACTCATCAAAAGCGACACAGTCCCAGTAGCCCACTAGCCCTAGTTTTCCAGTAGCGTTGTTCACGAACAATTTTGGCACGGTCACTTCCCCACCGGAGATTAACATGCCATGCGGTGAAAACTCAGAAAAGATGTGGGACTTGCCCGTCCCCTTCGGTCCGAGTTCAATCAAATTATAGTTGCGTTCACAGTAGGGAATCAGCCGCACAAGCTGAAGCAACTTGCTCCGTCGTCCCAGCACCTCAGGGTTGAAACCAATACTCTGAATGAGCGTGTCTATCCATTCATCCGTCGTAAACTCGGATCGGGCCGCCAAATAGCCGTCGTAGTCAAAATGTGAAAGCTGAATCGGCTTTAAGGTGTCGAGAATCCAGGGCACGTTCTTTTCTTCGGTATGCTGATACTCAATGTCCGCGATGCACCAGACGCCGCCGACGAGCAGTTTAGGATGCTTCTTAACGGTGTCTGAGCTGACGACGACTTTGTTGATCCCGAGATTCGAAAAAGTAGCCTCGTAGATATCGTCTTTGTCGTTTAAGTCAACGCTGACTTTGTCGATAACTTTATACCGGCCTTTTTCACGAATATTCGATCGCACAAGTCCGGCTTCATTGCGATGGACATAGTGCTTAGCGAGAATATCTTTGACGGTCTCGATGCCGCTGTTGATAGATTCCGTGTCCGACGTGGCGCAGTATTGACCAAGCAGATACTCCAGAACATAGGACGGAACGATAGCGTTCCCTTTGACCGTTTTCACCAGGTCCTTGCGAACAACTAGACCTGCAAAATGGCGATTTATTTTGTCATCTAACTCAGTCATTTTAGTTTATTCTCAATTGATGGTACTCCCCCGTGTGCAGGAGCGTGGGGCTCTCAGGCCCGGGGAGGGTCTTATCGGCTTGTGCTTCTCGCTACTCTTCCGAAGCGTGAGTTATTACTCGAAATCAAACTCGCTGGTGAAGGATCGGCGAAGAGTATAAGCGATGGATTTATAGTTGGTGTAATGGGATGTTCCATGGACCGGCTCTTCCAGCCTAAGCATGACTTGCTGCTTGTTAAAGTCGTCCGCACGCTTGGAAAGCAGCAGTCGGATCTTCAACTCGCGTTCCCGAGGATTTTCCGAAGTCAGATCAAAATGCAAATCGTGGCTATCGGAGATCAACTCTCCACCCGTTGCGTACAAGCCGACACGTAGCCTTCGCGGTTGCAGCTTATCCGTCGCGGGGGCTGTCTGATATAGGGCAACTGCGAGCTGGCCCGACGAAATGATTGCCGTCGAGCTGGGAATAAGGTCGACTTCGACAATGGAAACATTCGCCGTACGCTTCTTGTTCACCTCTATCAAGGGAACAACTATTTCTTGCAGGGTCGCGCCTCCATGCAAAAATCGAGTAGACGAACCCTTCTTGCGAAAGCGATTAATCGAGTTCGGAATGATAACCTCGATATCTCCTGACAGCCCCAGTTGAGTTGCAGAGTACTTCTTGACTCCATCTACTTGGGTTAAGTTTCGCCCCAAAATAAAACGGCGATCCTTCATTAGGACTTCACCTTCCGGCTCGGCAATGGAAAAGTCACTTTCCTCAACAACTTCATCTTGATAGATGAAACCGTGATCAGCTGTGATCAAGATATTGCTTGCATTCGCAGAGGTCAGCTTCTTTACCAGCTTCACGATATCTTGAATGGCCTCTTCCACCGCGATAAAAACGTCTTTCTCGGTGTCGCGATTGTGGCCCACTTTGTCGATGCGGTTCTGATATATGTAGATCACATCGTGATCGCGGACTAATTCACGGCAGCTTTCAGTATTGCGATTAAGAATGTCTTCGGCCTGGACGGCCAGCGCCTTCCCGCCCTGGACGGACTGGACCAGCAGGCTGCTTCGGTTCGCCGTACCTTGGGTACTGTTTCCGTCTACATTAACTGTACCCGCCTTATCGTTGTTGATCTCTCGTGTTTTGTTAGGCAGCAGTGATGCCATACCCAACTGCGTATAGCTAGTGTCTGTCCGGAAATCTAAAACGCTTGTAATTTTGGGTTAAAATTGAAAAATAGCTCCTCGAAGACCGAACCCGCAAGCGGGTTCAAGCGTTGAATTTGTTGACAAAAACCAATTCCAACAACAAATCTTCGA
>JBGSJT010000136.1:0-1915 GCA_041741715.1 Pirellulaceae bacterium
CCGCAAACCTTGTTGTTCCCTGTTTCGGGGAAAGTGCCGGGGGGATTGGAACGAAAAACGGCCAAGATGATGCGTCTTGATTTAGAGAAAGCCCGCGAGCTGTGGATTGGGGCCGCAGAGGGGCAAGAGGAAAAGGAGGAGCGAGAAAGCTCTGACTTCTTGCGCTATTGCGATAGTCAGGGACGGTACGCCGATTTCCACGCCAATCGACACACGTTTATCACCAACCTCGGCAGAGCTGGCGTATCACCCAAGACCGCGCAAACTCTCGCTCGGCATTCCGACATTAGGCTAACGATGAACGTCTATACACATACGGACGTCGCGGAGAAGCAAGCAGCAGTCGGCAGCCTACCTGGGCTTTGGGAGTATCCTGGGAGTGAGCAAAAGTCGCTGTCTGGCGCAAGACGGCACACGAAGGCGCAGTCTGGGGGGAAAGCTTGCAAGGTAGATGATTCGGATAAATCGCCCGAAGACCTTGCAAATTCAGCAGTTAGCACGACTTGTCGCTCGCTGACAGCTAAGAAGACGAGTACACCCAAGTGGATTCGAACCACTAACCTTCGGTTCCGTAGGTCGGTTCCAAAAATTTTCAGACTTTTGGAAACGCTCTTCGCAAGTCCCTCAAGGGCAACCACTTAACGCACTCTCAACACCGTGCAGTCTGCGTTGCTCACTCTCCATAAATTAGCGTAATTTCCCCCCTTTTCAAGAGCATTCCGTGCCATTCCGTGCCACTTATTCCAACCATCGGTCCACATAATTCTACGCTGCATGCTGCTGAGCAGATCGCGAGCAAACGCGACCATAAATGAGCAACCAACAGAGCTACGATTGGCAGCTGTTTCGTCGTCATCTCGTTACCTTGCTGGGTCGCCTAAATATGCTGTCGCCACATCAATCCAAGATCGAATGGATTCAAGCTCAGTGGAATGATCTACCGCCACATGTCCAAGAAACCATTACCCTCTTGGTCGATAAGTGTTCGGCGGAACCCAATGATCGGATCGCAGATGAAGCCCTGACCAAACAGCGCGTCACCCGCTCAGAAAAGACGCGGCGACTGTATGGCCTGTCGCGTTGGCTACTCAAAGTCTTGCGACATGACCCCGAAGCAGCTGGCGTGAACATGGATCGTGATGGTTGGGTTGCGATGGAACAAATCGTCAACTCATTGCCTAACTATCTACTTGGATTCTCAAGCCTACCGTACGAATTTCTAGTCGAAGTGATCGAGCATATCCTTTGGCAGCGTGTTCAACTCATTGGCAACAGCATTCGTGCAACCTACGGCCATACGACGCGCCTGTTAGATCCAGTCGAAGATCACATTCCAGACGTGCCATTGTTCCATGGAACCAGTTGGGAACTCTGGCCATTAATCAAACACGCGGGACTCACTCCCGCTGGAAGACGCTTCGTGCAACTCACGGAGGACTTTGACTATGCAAACCGGATTGCTCAAGGGCGTTCTGCAAATCCGCTTGTTCTTCAAGTTACTACACGTGCTGCGCTTGATGCAGGCGTGAAATTCTTTAACTTTGGCATCCATGTGTGGCAGTCTACAGCCCTACCAAGTTGCTGCCTGCAACAGTGGAGCACCAACGCTGTGCCAAATGACTTTTGGCTTGATCGACCAGAGTGATCTCGCCTGGTCGTGTCCGTCTGGTTCTAAATCCGCCAATAGACGAGTCTGAATCAATGAAGATCTACTCGCCGATCTCTCGGAAGCGGGTGACTGTTGGTGAATTGCATTCCGCTATTCTAAGCGTGTAGACAGCTCCATGGCTTCACGCTCAGAGACTCTCCGAATCGACCAACAAAAGCAGGTGGGAGGGGGGATGGCTGGCGACGGGGCATGTAATAGTCGCAAGCGCTTCCGTCGGCCTTCATCATCGAGTCCAAAGGGCCGCTG
>JBGSJT010000137.1:0-4705 GCA_041741715.1 Pirellulaceae bacterium
GACTGTTGGCCCATTTGAGTATCGCGGTGCGTCTGAGTTCGATCGCGCCTCAATCGCCAGGTAAAATGCAAGCGTTGCCGCTGAGAACCGCGATGTCGCTGGCGGCCAAAATTGGTGCCCGCGCGGTCCAGATCGACGCCAGAAACGACATTCGCCCATCGGAATTGTCGGCAACTGGCGTGCGTCAACTGCGGAAAATGCTGGATGATTTCAATTTAAGGGTCGCTTCGGTCCGTTTCCAGACCCGCCGAGGGTACGATTCACCCGATGATCTGTCGCGCCGCATTGATGCGACTAAGGAAGCGATGGAGATGGCCTACAAGCTCGGTGCGGGGCTGGTGACGAACCAAATCGGCCAAGTTCCAGAGTCGATCGACGACCCACGCTATCAAACCTTAGCCGCCGTGATGTCCGACCTAGGCCGCTTCGGAGCGCACGTCGGTGCGTTTTTTGCCGCTGAAACGGGGACTGAAGAAGGGGCACGATTGGCAACACTGTTGGATAGCGACCATTCGTCCTATGTGGCGGTAGCGCTCAATCCTGGGAAACTCGTCGTCAACCGGTTCCATGTCCAAGACGCCATCAAAGCTTTAGGCAGTCGCATCCGCACGGTGATCGCGGTGGATGGAGTCGTGGACCTAGCCGCCGGTCGTGGCATCACGGTCCCGGTGGGTCAAGGCACAGCCGATTTCCCCGCGATTCTGGCGGCTCTGGAAGATTCTCAATTTGGCGGCGATTTAGTCGTCGGAGATGAAACCCCCACCGCCCGTTCACTGCCTGCCGCTGCGGACGCCATTGGCTATCTGATGGAAATCGCAGGTCTGCGGTGAATTATCGGTTTGCTCGCCGCTTTACCCGTAGCCGGAGTCGCCAGACTTCGGATTGCAGTGCGTTCCAACACGTCGCTCAATGTCTGATCGTTTCAGTCCGGCAAACTGACGAATGAACTCGCGCACTTTTCGGGATTCGCTGCGGGAGCGATCTGCATGTACCGAGGCGGCAACTAGCATTTCGGATCGGCGTGAGTGTTCGACTCTGACGAATTCGAAATCATCCTTTCTAACTGGTCCCTGGTGTAGGAGATCGGCATAGTTCGAACTTTGCTGGCCGGCGATCAGGCCCATTTCGTCAAATAGAAAACAGATTCCGGGACGTCCCAGCTCATGACGCAGCTTGTCAGTCACTAGCACACTGCGGGAATGTAACACGCTTTGGAAAATCGCCGACGATCTTCGCGGAGCGATGAACGTGGACGATTTCCGTCTAGCCAGACGCGATACGAAAAGGCGTCTAGGCTGCCGATCCATTTGCCCGCTTGCTTGTGGACGGGGGGCGTCGTAGGCTGCTTGCGATGAGGCAATCACTGGAAGCCGAAATAGCGTGTCAATGATCGGACAACATGGCAAACAATCACTCTGAAACCGAACGACGCCTATGGGAAGCTGCGGATCAGTTTCGGGCGAACTCCGAACTCAAGTCGTCCGAGTACGCGGTCCCCGTTCTCGGGCTGATCTTTCTGCGGTATGCCGACCATCGGTTCACGATCGCCGAGCAGGAACTGGCGGGCAAAGGATCGGGGCGGCGCGCTATCGGTAAGGAAGACTACCAAGCCAAAGGCGTGATGTACTTGCCGCCGAAGGCTCGCTTCTCGTACCTGCTGTCACTGCCCGAGGGTGAGAACATCGGCAAGGCGACCAACGAAGCGATGAAGTCGGTCGAAGCCGAGAACGAAGAACTCAAGGGAGTGCTGCCGAGAACCTACAGCAAAATCGACAACTTGATTCTTGCCTCGCTGTTGAAGAACTTTTCGCAAATCGCCGTCGATGCACAAGGGGACAAATTCGGCAAGATTTATGAATACTTCCTGGGCAACTTCGCCCGTGCCGAAGGGCAGCGCGGCGGGGAGTTCTTCACGCCAACCACGCTGGTTCAATTGATTGTCGAAATCATCGAGCCTCATCACGGGCGGCTGATGGATCATTCTTGCGGATCGGGCGGTATGTACGTGCAAAGCGCCAAGTTCATCAAGGCGCACAAGCACGACCCTAGCCGTGAGATTTCAATCTTCGGTCAGGAACGAGTCGAGGAGACTCGGAATCTGTGTCTGATGAACTTGGCGGTCCATGGGCTGTCGGGCGACATTCGGCAAGGAAACAGCTACTACGAAGACCTCCATGACTGTCTCGGCAAGTTTCACTTCGTGATGGCTAATCCGCCGTTCAACGTGGACAAGGTAGACAAGGAGAAAATTAAAGACGATCCACGTTTTCCATTTGGGATGCCACGGTCCGACAACGCCAACTATCTGTGGATTCAACTGTTTTACAGTTCGTTGAATGCCACGGGGCGGGCTGGTTTTGTGATGGCGAACTCAGCCGCCGACGCTCGCCAATCGGAAATGGAGATTCGCAAAGAACTACTCCAGAAGCACGTCGTTGATGTGATGGTTGCCATCGGTCCGAATTTCTTTTACACGGTCACTCTGCCATGCACGCTGTGGTTCTTTGACAAGGGGAAGGCTTCATTGTCTGACTCTGGCTCCCCTCGCCCCGCTTCGGGGAGAGGGGCTGGGGGTGAGGGGCCGCGCCGTAAAGACACCGTGCTGTTCATCAACGCCAAGGACATTTTCAGGCAGGTCGATCGGGCGCACCGCAAGTTCAGTCCCAAGCAGGTCGAGTACCTCGCTAACATCGTGCGGCTGTATCGGGGTGAGCAGCCGGAATTCGTGGCATGCGACGACGATGAAGTACAAGGCGTTGACCCGGAGTTGAAAGCAACCTTCCCGAAGCTGAAATACGCGGACGTGGCGGGACTTTGCAAGGTCGCATCGCTAGCGGAGATCGAAGCCCAGGGCTGGAGTCTGAATCCGGGTCGCTACGTCGGCGTGGCAGATCGTGAGGAAGACGATTTTGTCTTTGCCGAGCGGCTGGAAGAACTCAACGAAGAGTTGGAGGTTTTGAATAGCGAAGCGGGTGAATTGGAAGAGCGGATTGCGAACAACGTCGCCAAGTTGTTGGAGGCGAGCTGATGCGTGGGGATAAGAGATTAAACACAGAGGCACAGAGGTCACCGAGTTTGTGCGCGTCCCCCCTCTGTGAACTCAGTGCCTTTGTGTTTCAAAACTCCCGCGAGAAAGTAGTCTGCTATGGAAATGAACGATCTTACTCAAGCGATCATCGGTGCCGCGATCGAAGTTCATCGTCGCCTTGGTCCAGGGTTGTTAGAATCCGCCTATCGGGTCTGTTTGGCTTATGAGCTGCGGAAACGCGGGATGCACGTATTGGAAGAGCATCCGATACCGGTGATTTATGACGAGGTCAGCATGGAGTGCGGTTTTCGTGCGGACTTGGTTGTCAATGGTTTAGTGGTCGTGGAATTGAAGGCGAAGAGTGCGATTCATCCAGTGGATAAAGCACAGACACTTTCGCATTTGCGGTTGATGGGGCTGCGGGTTGGGTTGTTGATCAATTTCCATGAAGTCAAACTGGTCGATGGTTTGAATCGGATCATCAATGGTTATGAAAAGGAATAGATACCAAGATTTTTAATGATGACGAAGAGATTAAACACAAAGTCACAGAGGGCACAGAGTTTGAGCGCGTCCCCTTGTGTGAACTCTGTGCGTCCGTGTTTCAAAGGATACGGGCTGGTGCAGGGGGAGAAGAGACTAAACACAGAGGCACAGAGGACACGGAGTTTGCGCGCGGCCCGCTCTGTGATCTCCGTGCCTCCGTGTTTCAAAAACGTCCGCAACGAACGGATGGCAAACAACGGCGATAAGTTGTTGGAGGAGGCGTCGTGAGTAAGAACGAATGGCCGCTGGTAAAACTCGGGGATCATGTTGACCTTTTGTCCGGGTTTGCATTCAAGAGCAAGCAATTCACCAATGACCCCCAAGCCATTCCACTGGTAAAAGGAGAGAATGTTCATCAGGGATTCATCGACTGGAAGATCGCAAAGCGTTGGCCTTCGGCAATGCTGGACGGCTGCGAGAAGTATTTCCTTGAACCCGAAGATATTGTTTTGGCGATGGATCGTCCGTTGATTGAAGCAGTCCTGAAATGGGCATGGCTTCGCCCAGAGCACCCAAAAGCATTGCTGGTGCAGCGAGTCTCTCGAATGCGAGGTCTAAGTGAGCTTGAGACGCGATTTCTTCGTTATATCATCGGTAGCCAGCAATTCACCGATTACATTCGCCCAATCGTCACCGGGGTGAATGTTCGTAAGCGTTCGGGGTGGCTAGTTGCGGGTGGGGAGCTTGCGGCGGCGGGCGCGGCGCTGTTTGGTTTTTGCCGCGCGTGCTGCGTCTTCAAGTTGCCGGTATGTGCGAATTGATTTGGGATGCGACACAGCCCAGCGGTCCGGTAGCAACGAGTCCAAGTCGCTCTGGCCGCTGGCAAGCTGACGTAGCACATCGTCTACGTAAGCCCACAGGTCCACACTGTGACGCGAGGCCGAGGCGATCAACGTGTACATCATCGCCGCCACTTCGCCCGCTGCCGATGAACCAATGAACAACCAATTCTTACGACCGATCGTCAGCCGACGAAGGTCACGCTCAGTGTCATTGTTGTCGATTGGGATCGAGCCGTCGGTCGTGAATAGCAGCAGCGGCTTCCATTGGTTCAGCGCGTACCGCACTGCGCCTTTGATCGCACTCTTGGGCAGCACTTTGGAATCATCATTTTGAATATCCAGCCAAGCC
>JBGSJT010000138.1:0-8607 GCA_041741715.1 Pirellulaceae bacterium
TGGCGGGCTGCGATGGCGTTTTGACTGCTGGCACCACGGGCGGCACGTTGCCTGCAACTTCTAGCTCGCCGACAGTTGTCGAAGCCGGTATAGTTTTCGCTGATCCCGAAGGCTATCTTTGCGTATCTCCCGAACAACTTGGCTTGTCCGTAGAGATTCCAGTTACTTCCGCAACTTCCTCTTGCGAATGCGTTGTGCCAAGCGTTATCGCTTATCGTACGCCCCAAGGTACAACTGCAAACGCGGTATTGTTACGATTTGTGAAAGAAGACGCGAATGCGTTCGAGTCAGGACCTTCACGCCAAGAGCCTGTCTCTCCCGTTAGGTTGGGTGTTCTCATCGACGTCAATTTCGCTGACAGATCGACTCGCCAGTTCACCGTCGAACTTCTGCATACGTCGATTGCGCAGGAGGCGACGCCATGATTCGACCTGGTCGCGAGCGACGCTGCAACCGTTGCCGTGATGGATTTACAGTCGTTGAATTGCTGGTGGTAATTTCTATCGTCGGCGTATTGGCTGGGCTGTTGATTCCTGCCGTTCAAGCAGCCCGCGAAGCCGCGCGGCGCATACATTGTCGATCGAATCTAAAACAGCTTGGGTTGGCGGCGCTGAACTTTGAATCTGCCCATCGGCGTTTTCCATCAGGCGGTTGGGGCTTTCAGTGGCAAGGTTTTGCGGAGATCAGTTCGCCCGCAGGCCAGCCGGGAAGTTGGACCTTTTCCCTGTTACCGTTTGTTGAGCAGTCTTCGCTGTATCACATGGGGAGTTATCAAGGGCCTGCCGCCCAGCGCGAGCAAGCGCTACGCGACCGAGTGCAATCCTCTGTTTCGATCTACCGCTGTCCCTCGCGGCTCGGTGGTAAACTGGTGCCGTTTGATCCAAGTTGCCCGAGCTGTGCATTGCCTATTGGCGTGACAGTTCCATTAGAGAATTCTGCACGTGGCGATTACGCAGTCAACGCAGGCGACGGTGCTCCCGATCTGACACAGCTTGAAACTTGGCCACTGAATTTTTGGGGGCCAGCCGATGTGGCGCAGGTGAACCACTTGTTGAGAACCAACCAATGGCCGCGACCACCGAATGACTGGAGCGGAATTAGCTGGCTAGGCCGAGGCGCGAGAATAGCAGAACTAACCGACGGCACGTCCCATGTGTTTCTGTTCGGCGAGAAAAATGTGATGCGTGACAGTTACAACACCGGCACCGACTGGGGTAACAATGAGCCGCTGTACGGTGGGTTCAACAACGACAATCATCGCAGTACGCACCCTCACTGGCCGTTGATGCGAGATCAACGCGGCGTGATGTCGATCGGTAGCTTTGGTTCGGCGCATACCAGTGGCACAAACTTTGTCATGGCTGATGGGAGTGTGCATCAAGTTGACTTCACGATCGATTCAGAAGTTTACCGCTACCTTGGCAATCGCGACGATGGACGAAGTGTGGAGGTGCCGCAGTGAGACAGAACGTAACGACCGAGCGGGTTCAACCGCGCGACGCAGCGCATGCGCAGTCTGTTAACGATCCCCACTTTGAACTGGATCGTGATTCACCCGAGTTGTCTCTTGATCAGCCGCAGTGCGTTAGCACTCGGTTTTCCCGGCTAAACCTTGTACAAACCGATACTCCTGACAACGACGCCGCCACTGTCCTAGTAACCGTTTTAATGCCTTGTCTGAATGAAGCCCGCACGCTGGCCGCCTGTATTCAGCAAGCTCACGCAGGTTGCCAGGCAGCGCTGGCGGCACGCAAAATCAACAGAAATGCAAAAGCGTCCGGTTCAAATGCCGAGCTGCTGGAAAGCTACAGTAGTGAATCCAGCTCCGATGCTTGCCAAGAATTCACTTACGAAATCCTCATCGCCGACAACGGCAGCACCGACGGATCGCCTGAAATAGCAACAGCCAATGACGCACGCGTTGCTCATGTGAAGCAAAAAGGCTACGGCGCCGCACTTCTCGGCGGCATCGCTGCAGCCCGAGGCAAATACGTCGTCATGGGCGACAGCGACTGTAGCTACGACTTTGGCGAGGTGCCAAGATTTCTTGCAAAGTTAGAAGAAGGTTATGACCTTGTCATAGGGAATCGATTTGCGGGAGGCATCATGCCTGGAGCAATGCCGTGGCATCATCGCTACATTGGCAACCCTTTATTGAGTGGAATCGGGCGTTTACTCTATCGAACACCCTGCCGAGATTGGCATTGTGGATTGAGAGCATTCGCTCGAGGAAGCATCCGAAAGTTAAAACTAACTCGCACAGGAATGGAGTTTGCGAGCGAGATGGTGATTCGAGCCTCCCGGGTACAACTGAGAATCGCCGATATGCCGACGACACTTAGCCCGGACGAGCGTTGTCGAACGCCTCACTTGCGTCCGTTTCGTGACGGATTTCTGCATTTGACTTTGATATTGGGTAGCTTGTGAACTTAGTTTCAATCCGATTGGTTGTCTTGAGGAGAAGATGAAATGGCTCAACACAGAATCGTTATCTTAGTATTACTCTTGCTGGGCGCTACGCTTATCGCAGACGAGTCACATGCTGCGGTAACCAATTTTACACAGGTCTACGCTATCGTTCGCGTTGCTACGTCGAACCCAGGTGAATTCGAAAATAAGCCTGTGCTAATAAATTGTTCTGGTACGGCCTACACGGGAACTGACGGAAAGGCAGGTTGCGCCGGCGAAAAATACGATTATTCGAAGGTAACCACTCTACCCACTTGGCCGCAGACCGTAGGGGGCACAAATTACACTGCCGCAGACAATCAACGATTTTGGGATTGGATTTACTCGGGCTACGGTGGTGGAGGCGCATGCGATTGGTCCCAAAATTGCCATGGGTACGCGTTTGGAGTTGGGGACTGGCCCACTAGCTCGTCGACGATCATCCAAGGAGGAGCTACGCAATGCTGGGTACAGGATGCGTCCAACGCCACGATCGCCGACCGTACAGGCCATACCGTCAAAATAACGATGAAAGACTGCCAGAATTCGCTGGGCTTGATCGTGGAAACGAGTAGCGAGCAGTTTAAGGAAAGCGGCACGTACACTCAAGCCGGTAATTGCGATTTGCAGAACGGCGGAAGCGTCGATCTTGGAAAAGGTGCAAGCGATGCAAGTGTCGGCGTCAATAGAGGTGGAATGACTTTTGACCTGTATAAGAAACCATAGATTCGGTCAGTAATGGGCTGTAGTACTATCTAACTCGAGGAAATGGTTATGAACATCAGGCACGTATCAACGGTCATTCTCGGTTCGTTCGTCGCATTGGCGTGCTGGGGTGCTTGGTGGCGAAGTTCCAATCCAGCCCCAGCCACACGGGATCTAAGTGGCGGAGCGAGAGTTCAACGGGAACGGATTGACCGGTTTATAGATGCAACTGGAAAACTCGATGTGAACCAGGCCGTGGAGTCTCTTAGTGAGTACAACGAGTCCTACGAGCTCGTTCAATTCGCGGGCCTGTCGCCATCGAGTCTATGGATTTGCTACATAAAACAAATTGCGGCCGAGCGGCGGGTTAGTAAGTGCTTAGAGTATCTTCAGAAATTGCCGGAACAAGAAGCAAGCAATGAAGCCTCGCGAATCTTCGATGATAAGTTCACCATTTTTCAGAATGAGTGGCAACGGTTTTCTTTGGAATTGGGCGGCGAGAATACCGGTCCCAAGCATCATGCTGCATCAGTGGGATTGTTCTTGTGCAGCTATTTCTGCTCGCCACATATATTGGATCAAAAACTGAACCGTTGGGAAGATATTATGCATTCAGGTTCCTTCGATCGAATCGAAGGCGTCGATCTTTTGGCATGCAACCGTTTCGTCGACCCGCTTTTTCGGCTCAATTTGCTCGTGATATCAGGTTGGCGGAACGGTGCGTCCGTTGAGAAGCTAAATCAAGTGCTCGACGTATTAACACGTAAGATCTCTGGCGACTCAAAGCCTTTTTTGCAGGTGGATACACTTCGCGTCTTTAAGTGGAACGCTGAAACTTTAGATACTGACTTCACGCACCTGACTCGAGGCGTACCTGCTTCAGGCAATTCTATCTTGTTAGAGTTGCCTGGTTTTAACGACGCAAACACATTTCCATTTTTGCAAGATAAAGAAGTATTTGCCCATCTGGAAGAGACGATTGACAAATGGCGCCAAAATGGCGGCAATTAGAATTACTTGTTCTCACGATCGAAAGTCGCGTCTGGGGAGAGTTTGTAAGTCGACTGTATATGTTCCACTAATTATGCTTCTAGCGAATAGTGCGTTGGTAGCAGACATCGCATCACAGCAGAGTGTTACTTTTGATGAAACTGGACATCTAGCGGCGGGATTGGCTCATTGGAAACATGCGGATTTCTCGCTGTACGCCGTAAATCCACCACTATCAAGATTAGTGGCTATGTTGCCGGTGTTGCCACTGGCGAGCGACTATGAGTTCCCGCCATACTGAAGTGGACCCCAATATTAGGACCACGGCTGCGCGTTTCTTAGATAGAGGGAACGTCGCGTTTTAGCCGGCCACTACGGTACACTTCTGCTGGTGTTTGGCGGTCCAGCGAAGTGTGCTTGCGTACTGAGGTGTAGTGAAGAAAGTAGGTCCTCAGCCCTTTATGAAGATCGGTTCCGTTGGTGTATTCCTTGAGGTAGATATCTTCGTATTTGACTGTTCGCCATAGTCGCTCAATCATCACATTGTCAATCGCTCGTCCTTTGCCATCCATGCTGATTGCTACCCCACGATCTTTAGGACGGTTGGTGAATTCTCGGCCTGTGAATTGTGAGCCTTGGTCAGTATTCATGATTTCAGGAGTGCTGCCTTCCAGCGCCTCCTCGAGTGCTTCCACGCAAAAATCTTCGTCCATGCTGTTTGATAATCGCCAGCTCAAGACGTGACGACTATACCAATCCATCACGGCAACCAAATACATGAATCCTGTCGCCATTGGGACGTTTGTAAAGTCGCTACACCAAACCTGGTTCGGGCGTTCGATATTGAGGTTTCGAAGCAAGTACGGATAGACTTTATGACCAGCCGCAGCCATTGTTGTCCGACGTTTTGGTGAGATCCCTTCGATCCCCATTTTCCGCATTAATCGCTGAATTCGCTTGCGATTGACCTCCATTCCTCTGCCTTCTAGGAAATCAACCAGCTGCCTAGAGCCGCTGGCAGGATGCCGCATGTGCTCCTCATCCAGTAAACGCATGATTTGCAAATTCTCCACGGTTTCAGGCTGCAGCTCATAGTAAATTCCGCTGCGCTGGAAACCCAACAAGCGACACTGCTCTCGGACACTGAGGGCCACGCAGTCGTAATCGATCCAAGACCTAGCTTCGCTAACTGTTTTCGGAAACTTTTTTTTTGAGCCATTCCAGCTGCATTTTCAGCCGACCAATCTGTTCAAAGAGTTCCGCCGATTCCGGCTCATCCGAGACCGCTTTCGCTTCCTTCCATCGACCGTCCTGGAAGACGTCCTCAGCGCCGTCGAGCAACTGCTTCTTCCAAAGGTTTATCTGCGTCGGATGCAATTGATGCTTCTGAGCGATTTCAGCAATCGTCTTGGTCTCACGAACTGACTCTAAGGCTATCTTTGCTTTAAAAGACGGGGTGAATGATCGTCGCTTCCGTGTCATGCTTCTTCCTTTGTAAACTGAGTTAGCAACCCTGCAACAGCATACCGGAAAAAACGCGAGTTTCTATCTTAAGCCGTGGTCCTAATATTGGGGTCCACTTCAATCAGCCACTTAGCAAAACACGTGCCTGCTAAACAAATGGCGTTTCCGTAACTACCATGAAATCCTGAATGGCATGTTTATTGCTATTTGTTAGTTGAGTGCTCAGTGCTCAAACACAAAGAAACTGGTGTTAGCGCTGGGGATCGTTACTAGATTTCGTCACAGTGCAGAAGCAACGAATTGATAAGAATTTCGCCGTCTATTTACGGTTAAAATTTTGCATTGCGATTGCTTAAGCTGGATCAGCCGCGAATTTATCCGACTAACTGTACAATTTATGGATCATTTCACATGGTGCAAAATCACCTTATCTTGCTGGGGATCGTCTGGCTAATCCCAACCGTTATCAGCGCACAATCGCCACAGGATTTTCCCGGAGGTATGGCCAAGCGAGCGGACCTGCCGCAAGCACGTGCGATTGACTACGACTTTCAGAGTGTTGCGATCGACGATGTAGAAGCCTGGTTGGCGTGGATCGGCGTCAAATCGCCGGTTGCGGTGTCGGGCCAGGTCTCCGGTTGGTTATGGGCTCAACGCAGCCCACAAGGCTGGTTTAACTTCAGCGATTATCGAGTCGAAGGTGAGCTCACTTCACCATCACTGGCACTTGAGCGATGGAAGATTAAAGAGGGAGTGTTGCGTTTCGGATACGTGGGGGGAGTCTGGTATGCGGGGCGACTGAGCGGCCAAGTGGCACCACCGGGCAGCCAGAAAATGGCGGGCGAGCTATCGAGCCATGCAAAGTTCAGTGCCAAAGCACCAGCCTCACTTGAATTGGGGGGGACAATTGACCGTATCGATTTGGCGACGCTCTTAGCTTCGTTCGCGGTGCCGCTCGAGATAGACAATCGCTCAGGGTTGTTGTCCTTCGATGCGAGTACGCCATTGGCCTCGGTGAATGATGTCGCAGCTTGGAATGTGACGGCCAACTTTCAGTTGCGAGATGTGAGTCTGCCTCAGCTTAGCAGTCCCGCGCAAGTCGACGCGCATGTCGTCTTGAACAGTGGTCGCTGGACCATTCTTAATAGTCAATTCGCACTTCCTCAAGATCGTTTGCAACTCTCGGGAAGTGGAAATCTAACAGAAGCTCAACCTTATCAACTAAAATTATCCGGCAGCAACTTGTCACTGACGCGGCTTGCGACTGAGCTAAGAGTTGACGCCCTGCCGCTGAATCTCCGCGGTCAATTCAGCATAGATGCCGGCCTGCGCGGAGCGCTGGCGGGAGAAATCGAAGCTGTCACAGCGATTCTTCGTTCTGACTTGCTCGAGGCGGACTCCCTCCGAGTGAATGATGTCGCGTTAAGCGGTCGCTTGACCAAAGGGAAGCTGGTTATCTTTGAGCTGGAACAGGCGACGGTGGCGGGAGGTAAGTTGACAGCACGAGTCATCTGGGATCTCGCTCAATTGCTCTCAGGTCGATTACCAGCAGAGGTGAGTTTAGCGAGCAGGAATATCCAATTGGAACAGTTGTCCGCTCTACATGGCGTTATCCCAGTCGAAACGCTCACTAGTGGTGCCCTCGACGCTGACTTAACGTTGATCGCCAGCAAAAAAGTTGATCAACAATTGGACTGGTCTGGAAAATTGGAATCTCGAGTTCGCGACGTGGCTATGTGGGGAACGCAACTTGGTGACTCCAAAATTTCACTTAACAAAGAGGCGGGCGAGTCGACTGCGGAGGTCGCGATCGAAGTCCGGCGAAATGGCGGAACGCTAAATGCAAAACTTGCATTGATGCTAGACACGGATGAAACATTCCCAATCGCCCATACTCGGCTTGCACAATACACTGCGACTGGATCGATTTCAGGCTATCAAATACTCATTGCTCAGCCGCAGTTTGCCGAAGCAGTGCCATTGACAATAAGCGGTGATTTTAGCGTGACCGGTTCACCACAGCAGTGGCTCAACCGCGGGCAAGCTTCAATCCACGAAGCGCGAGGAAGGATACTTGAAAACGAGCTTCGTTTACAGTCAATGCTAGTAGAATTTAATGCAGATGAGTTTCGCCTGCGACGATTTACGTTGTCAGACACTCTTGGTCGCGTATCAGGCGCAGCCATTGTGCAGCGCCAGCCACGCGGCGAACACTCGCTGCGACTCCGAAGCACCAGTGTGGAAATCGCATCTTACTGGGATAAACTCGCTCCGACCGATTGGCACGGACTGAATGGCCAAGTCGACTTGCAAATCGAGTTGAGCGCCGATGCGGCGCAGCCCGAGTGGTTAGGTAACTGTTCCGGTTCACTAGATGGGAGTATTTCTGAGTTTGAATTCCGAGGCAACGAATTGGGCTCTGTGACAGCCAGGGGCGATCTATCCAAAAAGAATACGGAACTAGAAATTAAAGGTGACTTGCTTGGAAGCCAAGTGACCGTTACCGCGAATTCGATGACAAATATGCTGCGCGAGTTACTGCATGGAGATTCCGAGGCAGCTTCGCAAGCAACATCATTTTCGGTTGATGTGGAAAGATTGCAACTTCAGAGACTTGCAACTCTAGTGCTCGGCGCGAAAAACTCTCATTTGATCGAAGGGACCGCCAACTGGTCCGCCGAGGGACAATTCGATAACCAGCAACTCGACATGTCGGGAGAGTTGCGGATTCCTGAGTTCTTCCACAATCATCAACCAATTTGTCGCAATGTGGTGGTTAAATTTGGGGTCAATGATAATCAATTAAGTGTTAAGCAGGCCAGCGGTACCATCTCCGGCGGGCGAATTGAGTTAGCGGGCAAATACAATTTTGCGCGGCCAAGCGGTCGTCAACCTGCCGGAGAGTTCCTTTTCTCCATTGAGGGTTCCGAGACTCGAGCACTGGTCGATTTGCTTTACCCATCCATGTCTGACGAATTCGCAGGCAGGATTTCTTATCGT
>JBGSJT010000139.1:0-4553 GCA_041741715.1 Pirellulaceae bacterium
TTTCATTCTGCCAGCGCCAGACTTCGGGGACGCGCAGCGCTGCGTAGATCGGCATTTTACTAACGGCTGAGGAGGTGTGTTCGACTTCGATTACGAGATCAGGTGGCGGCGATGATTCCAAGTCAATCGTCGCCAGTCCGCGCACTTTGGATTCATGTTGGATGTAGTAGCTTTGATCCCCCTCAAGTCCCCGGTCGACTTGCTGCTTCCTCAAGGTCATTGAGCCAGCAGGGAGTACTGGGATGTCGCGAGCCACGCGCCATTCCAGAATAAAGTGGTCGATGATGATCGAAATCAATTCATGGAAACTGCTCAGCGTCATGATTTCTAGCATTCCTTCGGCATAGGTCATTCGCAAGCCACGATTGGCTGGCTTTTCGCGGAGCGCGACATATTCAGACCACTCAATTCCGCCCAGCACGATGCCTGCTGCACGCATCGACGAATCTTGCGACGGAAGCAGGGTGACGGGAGCGAACTCGGTCGAAGAATTGGAAGCGGCGTCAGTCGACATCTTGAAGCACCTACGGCTGAGCGTGAGAAACTAAAGTCTAGCGTGGTTCCCTTAATCCAGTTCATTCTACCACGTATCAGCCCCAAAAGCTTTACGTTTTATTCTGTTGACGCAACTCAACGACTTGAACTTACCCAAGTCAAGGTTGAGAATAAGTGGGCTTCAGTTTACGAGGCATCCTGTCCACTGTTTCAAGAGGATTAAGACTTGGCCAAAACAATCCTGGGCATCGGCGCCCACTACGATGACTGTGTCTTTGGTATTCCGGGGATTCTGCTGAAATCGGTCCGAAAGAATTATCGAGTGGTCATCCTGACGCTCATCGGCAACTATCGGAATTGGCAACCGGTCAAGGGGCGTGAGCAGGAGTTGGTCGATGGCTCGATTCGTTTGGCGGGTGAATACGGAATCGAGCAGCGGTTTCTGGACTTTACTGGCATGCGATTCGATGTCAACCTCGAGACCAAACAAGCGGTTGCGCAGGTCGTCGCCGACATCCAGCCCGATCTTGGTTTTATGTTGTGGCCCCACGATCGACACCCCGATCATGAAGTCGCTTCCCGTCTGACCACTATTGCGCTTAAGCAAGCGGATCGTGTGATCGATGAACCGACTCCGTTTCGTTCCGTTAAGCAAGCGTACTGGTACGACAATGGCCCCGGGCATACGATTGATTTTGTTCCTAACACTTTCGTCGACGTGTCGGACGAATGGCCACAAGCGTCAGAGTGGCTCGGTCGGTTGATGGCGCTAATGCGCGGCGTTGAATACAAAGGATTGACGCAGGACGCGGCTCAACGCTCCAAGGAGATCCTCGCCGCCTATCGTGGCAAAATGTGCGGAGTAACCTATGCCGAAGCGCTCTGCTCGGTCAACGATTACGCGCGCGAGATCCTGTGAACGTTGGCTAAATCTTCACTGGCTGCATTTTTTGAACAGGAGGGAACTGAGGAAACAGAGAAGGAAAGGTAGGGGGAATTTGAAACACATCAGTATACACTCCGTTTCCAGTGTTCCCTGCTGTTCAAATATATCCGCGTTTGGACTACCGGATAGCGCGAAGTTGCTGTGGTGCCAGTGATGTGTCCCTGTTCTACACCTTTTCATTCTCAATCCACTTGCGCTTCGCGGTTAAACAGTCGATCGCTTCGACAAGCAACCCGCGCTGCCGATGAGCCTATTCTTTGTAGAGCGGATGGTCTGACAACCGGACGGAACTTAAGATTTTTGGTACTAGCCCCACATCAAGCAGTCCTCAGAATTCCCTTGCGACATAGGGAACGTCAGGCTTTCCTGCCTGACGGTTTAAACGAAGACATAGCGACTGATTGGTGAACTACTCGGGAAAGGCGACGACTTGTCCGTCAGCGCGGTCGCCGAGCCATTGATAGGTTCGCAAGTTGATGTTCTGCGAAAAGAAATGGACGCTCCCATCACCTAACACGAAATTCGCTCCGCCAGTATGTAAGCTGCCAAAGGTGGCGTCTAAATTTCCCCAGGGACTAAGTGGCATGGCGTTCATGGGGGAGACCGTGTTGCGCGTCGAATGGAACCCCCAACGCCAACCGGTGCTGTCGGTCCAATTGCGATGCTGGGTATCGCGATGGTCGGTGTATTTATCCCCCGCCAAAATGGTATTGCTTGATCCATCGGGCATATCGCCAAAGGAGAAGCGGGTATTGATGTTGAACATCCCTTTGTGGTCAATGGGGTCGTAGGAATTAACGTGGCCAGTACCGCTGCACAGTGCGTAATCGGTGACGGCGTAAATTCCGTTGGCCGTGCGATCGCGCGCTCGACCGGATGGACAACGCATCATCGCGACATTAGTGGAGGAAGCTGTTCGATTGGCTATATTATTGTGATTGCGCCCGAAATCCCATAAGCGATGGAGGGCCCCCTGCTCATAGTACGGAAGAGTGAACGTCAAGCCATTAATGGCATTGACCAACGCGGTGAGATTCGGATTGCGGTCGCCGATCGCACCCGATGGAAAAGTCTTTAAGGAGTCATGGTAGTTGTGCATGGCTAAGCCAAGTTGTTTCATGTTGTTGCTGCACTGCATGCGTCGCGCCGCCTCGCGGGCTGCCTGCACGGCGGGGAGTAGCAACCCGACCAAGATACCGATGATGGCGATCACCACCAGCAATTCGACCAGCGTGAATGCCGCTCGACCAACATGCAAATGTTTTTTGAAGACCATGGTTGGGATTCCAATTCACTTAGTAAGGGACAATGAGAGGACGTTTTCTTTTTCTTCGATCGTAACTTTGAGAGGTGATTCGAGCAGCCGCATGTACTTGATGGGGATCAACGGCTTGGCGGGGCGATAGTCGGGATCCCCTTCGGTCCCTTGGCCTGGGGTCATTGAGGAAACCGTGACGGTATACTCGCCCGCAATGGCACCATCACCGGGCTCGAGCGTACCGAGGGTGAACTGTCCATTGGACTGAATTTCACCCTTGGCCATCGGAGACAGGCCATCTTCATGGTGAATGGCAACGGTCCCCAGGCTCAGTGGCTGGCCTAGAAACTCCACCGTGCCGGAAATCGGGTAGCGGGGCGGCCCCCCCGGTCCGCAGCCAGGGACGCAGAGCAGCGCGCAGGCTAGCGCAAGGTACAGACTACAATGAATCATGATTCACAACCGTTACGAGAGCGAAGGCGTTAGTAATGTTTGTTAATGTAGCTGTGGTGCACGTAAGCTGTGTTACGGAAATCCGTCAAAAGAGTGTGACATATTGTCAGTCGGTCTAGCGGTCGTTCTTTCGATACTGGCCGGGGGTCATCGACTTGAACTTCTTAAAGAGGAAGATTAGATATTGCGAACTTTGAAATCCGGTGCGAGCTGCGATTGCATCAAGCGATAGGTCGGTGTCGCGGAGAAGTTCGCAAACGCGAGCGATGCGGAAGTGATTGATCTCTTCGTTGGGAGTCCGCCCTAGCACCTTGCGACAACTTCGTTCTAAGGAACTGCGCGATATTGGAACTTGTCGCAAAATCTCCTCAACCGTTAGTCCCTGGGTGGCCTGATCGCGAATGATGCGCAGAGCCCAAGCCAAGAGCGGATCATCGACGGCGATGATGTCGGAGGATTGACGCGTCACCACGGAAATAGGCGGGATCAGTTTTCCGCCACAGGTCGCCGAACTATCGCTCATCAGGCGGTCCAATTGGGCGGCCGCTTCGTAGCCAATCCGCTCGCCGGCGAGCTGTACACTGCTGAGTGGAGGGGAGCTAAGCGAAGTTAGTGTTTCATCGTTTTCGACTCCAACTACCGCCATCTCCTCTGGCACGCGAATCTCGGCTCGCGCGCAGGCGTCGAGTAACCAACAGCCGAGTTGATCGGTGCAAGCCAGAATGCCGGTCGGCTTGGGTAAGCTTTGCAGCCACTTGGCCAACTTGGTTTGCTGTTGTTCCCACTGACTGGGGCGTTCCGATTTGCCAGCTTGTCGGAACTCCGCGCAGGAGAAACCACGCTTGGTTAAGGCCGCCATAAAACTCTCGCGGCGGGTTACGAAGAAGTGCTCGGTGTCGAGTCCATACACGGCAAAGTTTCGGAAGCCGCGATTTAGGAAGTGCTCAGCGACCAATTGTCCCACAACCAGATTATCAACGCCTACAAATGGAAAACCGACACCGCGACGCGTCGAACGCAATTCAATAGCGGGTACGCCGACCCGTTTTACCGCCGAGGCGATGGCGTCGCTACCTGAACGCACCAAAATGCCATCTCCATTCCAACGCTTGAGCCACAACGGTGGGCTCGATTCCAAATCGCGGATCTCGGCGAACATCGACCACGGCCCATGTTCAACCGCATACCGCTTCACTCCCCGCAGCAAGTCGCGACCATAGGACCGCGACGTCTCTATCAATAGGGCAACGCGTTTCATCAATAAGTTACTTAGTTATGATGGTTCCAGGTTCGCGAAAATTAATGCCAATATCAGCTCGACGCGCCAGCGAGTGGGTCTGTGGTTGTTAGACCTGGCGGTCGTTGCGAACGCAACCAACTGGGCGACCCACTCGCTGGCGC
>JBGSJT010000140.1:0-1723 GCA_041741715.1 Pirellulaceae bacterium
CCAGCAATTCAACTCGCAACGCGCGGACTCTAGGCATTATCTGATTCGCTCGATGTTAAGCAGGGAGGCAGGAATGTTCGAGTAAAGTGCCATTAGCCGCTCGGGCGTTAGCCCAATGGCACTCACTTTGGCGGATCCGGAGGGATTTCTTCAGGATTGGACTTGACGGCTTCCTTCTTTCTTTGGGCCTTCTGCCACTTCGTCGTCTTCTGTCGACGTGGGTGTGCGGCGCGTTTGTAGTTGCGTCCGGGACGGTTCGGAATCTTCGCTCGTGATGCATATTTCAGCGCTAGCTCGAAGCGATCCACGCATGCTTCAACGTCTTCCGTCGCCAAGAAGGTGGAGAGAAAGCTCTCGTATGTATTCCAGACACCTTGAAAGCTTAGCCGGCGAGGAGGGACACCCGAGAGATCGGCCGCTTGACGACGAAATTGAATAACGAGGTTGTATGCCGTGAGCGAGGTATAGAGTTCCTTCATCACCATCGCCTCACTCTTCGCTGTAATGTTCTCTGTGTCCATCGCGACCTTGACGCATTTGATGTCCGTTTCCACGTCGTAACGATAGGCATAGCGATCCGCGCAAGACTGAGCGTCTTCGTTCAATGTTGTCACTAAGTAAAGAAACTCTCCATCCCTAATTTCAACTTCATGAATCCGCACGTTCAGAGTTGTATCGCAGTTGGCTCCGACACAACCTTTCAGGTCGTTTTTGCTCGGTTTCCACGCTAATTCCCATGTTCGGCTCTTAAATTGTCTACTAACGAACCGGGCATTTTTGATCATTGATTTAAAACGCCCTGCCGTCAATCGAAACAAAATATCGTGACGGCTTTCAATGCTTTCGTAGGCGACACGGAAGATGCCCAATCCAGCGTCGGCCATCACGATGGAGCCTCGCGGCAACTGCTTGACAATTCGCCCGCATAGCAAAGCTTCGCTGTCACCCTTGCCGCCATACATTCGACCGACCTCTGGTGCGCACGCACATCCGGTCTCTAGGTCGTGAGCAACAAACATCAACATAACAGGCCAAACCGTCTCGCCATGCTGATTGGTTGCTGGAGGAAACACCCGGCGAAGTTCGTCCGTTGGTGCCAACGTGATCGTGGTGCCGTCGAGAAGAAAAGTTTGACGCGGTCGAAATCCGAATTCGACTTTCGGATGAGTAATCGCATCAACGACGCGATGGAAGACGTACTTCGCGGTCGACAGTTGAAGCCGTTTTCTTGCTCCTGAATAAGAACTGGGCTGGTCCGAAAGCGTATGCTCAACAAGCCGCTTGTTGTCAGGACAGAACGAAGGGCGATTGGCAACAAAGTCCTTTACCGTTGCTTCAAGCGATTTTCCGCCGGCCAGTCGCTGAGAAATCAGCATCCAGAGCGTAACGGCGCTGGTATAAATCGCAGCAGGTCCAGTAGGCTGAAGTCGATCGACCTGTCCGTCGTTGAATAGTTCTCGAAGCGATCCGATCGCGTGAACTAATTCAGCACGGGAAATCGCAGGCTTTTCATCAATAGCGTTAGGGCGTAGCATCGATTCCGTCCGATTGCGAAGTGCGAGATAAAACTCAGGCCAAACTAGCCTAACGCAATACCAAACCTTTCAAAATACCGGAAAAACCCTAAAGTGAGTGCCATTGGGCTAACGCCGGTGCGGCTAATAGACTGCCCCGAACCGTTCTCAAGGCCCGCGCGTCGTCTACGACGCCTTGCAGATACGAA
>JBGSJT010000141.1:0-2186 GCA_041741715.1 Pirellulaceae bacterium
ACAAGTGTCTACGATTTCAACGCCACGCTACTGCACTTGATGGGCCTGAACCACGAAAGACTGACCTACTACCACAACGGTCTTGAACGTCGCCTGACCAATGTCCACGGACACGTCATCAAAGATATCTTGGCTTAACAACCTCCTGCGAAAGATGCAAAAGAATTTAACGGAACACATTTCAAAGGAATACGGGCATGAACAAAATCATCGTCTCACTCTGCCGTATGCTACTCGGTGCAAGCTCAAGAAAAGTCTGCCTGCTCAGTTTTTCAGTACTGGCTACCGGGGTTGCGAACGGGCAGACACAGGTGGAACCTGAGATCGCACTAAAAATGCTCAATGCTCAACAGAGCCAGTTCGAGCGACGGATTGTCAAAGTTTCCAATAACGTCTTCACAGCCGTTGGATTCCACGGAGCCAATGCGTCGATGATTGTTGGTACGGATGGCGTCATTATCGTTGATACGCTCATGGGACCGTCCAGTGCCGCCATCGCGCTGGAAGCATTGCGGGCGTACAGTGATAAACCAGTGAAGGCGATCATTTATACCCATAGCCACGGCGATCACATCGGTGGAGCCAGTGCCTTTGTCGTAGAAGAAATTCCGGACATCTATGCCACGGAGAGCTTCGGGTCTGCTGAAGGCGTCAACAAAGCGGTCAATCCGATCAAACAGCTGCGAAATGTGCGTCAGTTTGGGCGGAAGCTCTCACCACTGGAGAGCACCAATCGTGGAGTCGCTCCGACAAATACCATCGATCACGATGCCGGAAAAGGATTTCTTCCTCCGACGATTACGGTGCCAAACAGTGGGCTCAAAACCAGGATCACGGGCGTCGAAATCGAATTCCATCTCGGCCCTGGTGAAACCGACGCCGCCATGTTCATCTGGCTGCCCAATGAGAAGGTGCTGTTCTCTGGAGACAATTTCTATAGTTCCTTTCCAAACCTGTATGCAATTCGAGGCACGGCCTATCGCGATGTACTTAGCTGGTCCGAAAGTGTCGCCAAGATGGCGGAGTTTGAGCCGCACGCATTGGTTCCCGGTCATACCATGCCCATCTTGGGAGAAGAAATCGTGGTCGCCGCGCTGGAGGATTACAGTGAAGCAATCCGAAGTGTGTATGACCAAACGGTTCGCGGCATCAATGAGGGCAAGGGCCCCGACCAACTCGCGCACGAGGTCAAACTGCCAGAGCACTTAAAGGACAAACCGTATCTCATCGAGTTCTATGGATCGGTACCCCATGCTGTCAGAGCAATCTATTCCGGGCTGTTGGGCTGGTACGACGGGAATCCGACCACGCTGAGTCCGATGGGACCCAAGCTGAAAGCTCGCAAAATTGCCGAATTGGCCGGTGGCACGCAGAAGCTAATCGAGCAAATGAATGCTGCATTGGCGAAGCAAGACTACCAGTGGGCTTTGGAGTTGTCGGATCATTTGAAATGGCTGGACGACGGCAACCGGGAACTGGCTCGCAAAGTGAAGATAGAGGCATTGCGATGCTTGGCGGCACGTGAATACAACGCGCCCAACCGAAACTACTACTTGAGCTACGCCAACGAGCTTGAATCCGGCCAGTTGAGCGAACTGTGGTTCTAGAGTGGAGACTGAATAAATAGCACCACTGGCTATCTTGGTCTAAGCTTCGCCGGAGTGACCGGGCAGCAGACTGTCGGGAGAAGTAAGCTTGCGGTACGTGAGACGGGTGGTATAGATGCCGAATCGCTGTGGATAACTACTACCTCACAGTCGCTCGCGAACTGCGTGACTCGATGGAGACGGAATGAATTGATGATTGACTCACTTTTTTTTAGTCAATAATTCGAGCCGCGCGGGTTACACTCTCGAAAGGGCCTTGTCAGAATGACGTTCATCACCAAGGTTCTGGTATTTTTTTCGAGAATTTTCGGCAGGATTGCCTTGGAGCTTGAATAGGACTGTATGCCAGATTCCAATCAAAGCTCCAATCGGTTGTCCGAAGGCGAGTTCATGCGGCTTTTCGTGAAGCATGAGCCTGCATTGCGAGCCTTTGCGCGATCGATTCTTCCCGACTGGAATTCGGTCGATGACGCCCTCCAGGAAGCGAGCGTCACGATGTGGGAGAAACTGGGGCAATTGCGGGATGAATCGGGATTTCTGCCATGGGCGAAGGTGATTCTGCGATTCAAGTGTCTGTCT
>JBGSJT010000142.1:0-1983 GCA_041741715.1 Pirellulaceae bacterium
GACCCGAAGCGGCGCTCGGCGGCGCAAGTTAGCTTCGAATCGACGCTTCGAATTCGCTCGGTCGGTATCTCGTCGATCAACTGCCGGATTCGCATCAGAACCTTTTCTTCGTCCCACTGTTCTCGCAACACCGCGTCGATACCAGCGGCAACTAGTGCTTTATTCCAGGTACCAAATCGCACTCTGGCGGCGACAAACAATCCATGGTCTTCATAGCGAGTGGCACCCAGGTCGAAGCCTTGAGCGCGACGAAGAATGATTGACTCGATCACTTTGTGGTCTGTCCACATTCGTCGCAGTTCGCTGCCTAAACCAAGCGACTCAACTGCTTGTCGCCAGCCTCCGAAGTGCTTCTTGCAAGAACGTTGCAGTTTGACGTCGTTGTGTGACTGAAACGTCAGCGGCAACGCGCGTTCATACAAATCGATGATTCGCAGTCGAACTTCGTCTGGCGTGTAATAGTCACGAGAGGGTCGCGGGAATCCTGCCGCTTCAAGCGCGGCCGTCCAACTTCCATGCCAGTGTTTCGCGGCCTCGTAAAGCGCCCTATCCTCGCGGTTTGTCCGAAAGAGACTTTCGTCGTTTTGATGACGCTGGCGAATCGCCTCAACCACCGCGTCCTTCGACCAGCCACCAGTCCGTCGTTCCGGCTGACCACAGGGCAAGCCGGCCGCCTCGAGCGCGGCTCGTACGCTGCCAAAACAACGACGCGCCGCATCATCGAGTTTTCTGTTGGCACGAGGACCATTGCAGCGAGTTCGCTTAAGTTCCTCGATGACCCGATCGGGAGTCCAGATTCGTTTCGGCATCATTATCCCTCCGTGCTCGCTAAGATCTCTTCGAAGATCCGCGTCAGATCGGCGTGATGCGATTGCAGGTGAGACTTGACGTCCGCATTGTTCATCAGCGACCGAACGTAGATCACCAGCTTCAGCAGGTTCGTCGTGTATTGCCGATACAGTCCGGTGTAGAAGTCTTGCTGCTGTTCCGCTTCCTGCAGCTTCTTGAGCAGTTGACTCTTCTTCTCATCTGCCTTGGTCCACGGCGTTCTGGCGTTCGATGCCTTGGCTCGCTTGGCCACTGGCGTCTTAAGAACCAACCCGCGTGCGAACACCGTGCTGTAGTCATTGCACTTCTCCATCAGTTGCAAGATCTCTTGCTGCCGCTCGGTCTTCACATTGATGAGTTCCTTCGCCGTTTGCAAGTTGATCTTATTGGCGTTGAACGCCTTGACCGCATCCGGATGCAGCTTGTCGAGTAACCCTTTGTTGAGCCGGTGGCCGATGCTCTGAATACCCAGTGCATTGGCGATCGTTTTCTCGTCTAGTTCCTCCAGCGACTTGCGCAGCATTCGCATTTCCTGAGAGGCACTTAACTGGTTGACCATGCGATTGCCAGTAAAGCCGTCGCGTGTACTGTGAATCAAGCACGGCACCGACTCGACGCCCAGGTCCAGCAAGATCCGATATCGGAGCACGCCATCTAAAATCTCGTAACCATCTTTTAGCGGAAATACTATCAGTGGTTCGATCAGGCCGACGGCACGTAGGCTCGACTCAATTCGTTGCCGGTACTTCTTGGCAACCTTGCGTTCACTACGCGGTATGAGTTTAACGATGGAAATATCAATGCCTTGCACAGACTTTCCGTTGTGACCATTCACGCTCATGATTGCACCTCCGAATCGGCGGGCTGTTCGAAGCAGAAGGCACCAGCCAAGCTAGGACGTTTGTCAAGCTTTTGCTTAACCAACAACCCCACTAGCGATGCGTCCTGGAAGAGAGTGTTGACACCAGTCAGTAGCGTCATGAAGCGGTTTTCTTTCGACTTGGCCTCTCGAACAAACGAGGTCTTCACCCGTGTGGACTCGGCGATGTCCGCTTGCAGTTGATTCACGGTATAGTCGCTCTTTGACGGCGTCTTCTTCGACAACTTGGCCCTCGCTGCGATGATCCGTCGAGCCTGACCAAAGTTATTGGTGGT
>JBGSJT010000143.1:0-3950 GCA_041741715.1 Pirellulaceae bacterium
GGGCCTTCGGCCCTAAATGCAAAACAGGGGCTGCAGAGAACCAACTCCAAGTCAACCTGAAACCTGAAACTTGAAACCTGAAACTTGAAACCTGAAACTTGGAACTTGGAACTTGGAACCTGGAACCTGGAACTTTAAAACTACATCCGATTGTCTAAATTCTTTCCGGTTTCCTTGTGGGCGAAATTGGGCAACAACACGGCGAATGCTTCCAACAATTCCTGCTTGGTCCACTGTTGTCGGCTGCGCATGTCGGCGATGCGCGTGCTAAACTCTTGTAACTGCTCTGGTTTGGCCACGGCGTCATTGCGGACCACGCCGATCTCTGCATAACGATCCCACTCGACTTGTTCGCTATCGGTGTAAAACTCTTCGAAATCTTTCTCGCCCGTGGTATCGGTCTTGAAAAAATACACGGGCCATTTCTTCGCAACAGCTAATTCTTCCACCCGCCCGCGCGCCTCGTCTTCGGTAGCGCACTGGATCGGCTCGTAGCCCAGCGATTCCAAATACCGTTCGGCCATGGATGAAAACGTAATCAAGTGCAACTTCGGGCTGAGCTTAGGAAAATAGATCTCTCGGTCACAACCTTGCAGAATCGAGAACAAACAGAGTTGGGCCCCTTCTTGTCCGGTGACAAAATAGCGGCGGATATCATTGGGAGCGGCCAACGGTTGTCGCTTGCGCATGCGCTCCGTCCACGCATGGGGGAGCGAGCCATCGGAGAATGCCACATTCGCAAATCGCGCGGTCGATACCGCCGTCTCACTTTTTTCCCCCAGTAAAAACATTTCCATGATGCGTTTCGAGCCACCCATCATATTAACTGGATTGGCGGCCTTATCGGTCGACACGCAGAAAAACTTCTTGGCCCCACCCGCCTTGGCAAACTCGAGCAGCTTTTTCGTCAAGAACACGTTGACATCGATCAATCGCATCAACGTGAATGGATCCTTCTCGCTCCGCACATGCTTGAGCGCTGAAAAATTGAGCACATAATCGTAGGGAGTACCTGGCTCAAGGGCTTGTTTGGCGAAGGCCGAGAACTCGGGGCCGAGACCATCAAAACAATAGGCATGAAAGTCACCGTCGATATAGCCCAGCGACGAACGCAGATCGCGCACCAACTCAGCCAAGTTGTTCTCGGAGGTATCGATCACATGCAGCGCGCGAGGATTGCGTGCGAACAATTCTCGCACCACCGCTCCACCGATCGAGCCTGCTCCACCCACTACTAAAAAACGACTCTCAGCGACGCGCATCGTCAGCTCGGACGCGTGTCTTCGCAAGTCGTGTTGGAATAACGGGGACTCGCGACCAATGATTTGAAGTAGTTCGTTTGTTTTCACAGGATCTTGGATGCCAATTCGGCGGAGCTTGGCACGTTTATCGTTCGCTTCACAAGTGATTCGGTCTTCTCCAGTGGACCACGCGGACAATTGGCATACATGGGAAGCGCGTGCATCGGATGCCATAGGGGACGGCACTGGTACCCGGCACTATTGAGAGTTTCTAACACGACGTCCCGGTGCGATTCACAAGCAGAATCAAGTACGAATCCATTGAGCCAGTAGTTGCTGTGACTCTCAGCCGGTTCACGAATAAATTGCAAGCCGTCAATATCGCTGAAGGCCGCCAAATACTTTTCAGCCAAGTGGCGTTTGTCGGCAATCATCTTAGAAAGTACTTCCAACTGTGCCACCCCCAGAGCCGCGTTGATATTCGGCATGCGGTAATTCCAACCTAAAGCATCGTGGTACGACTCCCAGGCATGCGGTGTCTTGGCCGTGGAGGTCAAATGCTTGGCTCTGTCTGCCAACGCTTCATCATCGGTCAGAATTGCTCCACCACCACCTGTCGATAAAATCTTGTTTCCATTAAAGCTAACCGCCGAAAGCAGACCAAACCGACCAGTATGCTTGCCTGCGTAGGTCGAACCTAACGATTCAGCAGCGTCTTCGACCAGGGTTATGCCGTAGTGACTGCAAACAGACACGATAGCATGCAAATCAGCGGGATGCCCTAAACAATGCATGAGGCACACCACCGCAATGCGTCTTCCGGTATGTCGATTCACCGCCCCACGTGCCCCACGTACGACCACCTCTTCCAAACGCTGCCCGAGTGCCTCGGGACAAATCGACAGCCGTTCGAATGAAACATCGACGAAATGTGGGAGGGCACCGCAATGGGAAACTGCATTCGCCGTTGCTACAAATGTCAAAGCGGGACAAATAACTTCGTCGCCAGCCTCAACTCCAGCCAAACGCAAGCACATCTCCAAAGCCGCTGAACCGTTGACAGTCGCCACCGCTCGTTTGCAACCAACGAAACCCGCCAACTGCTCTTCGAATCTACTAACGTAGGCACCTGCGGAAGAGACCCAGCCCGTGTCGAGACATTCCTTGACATAATCCCAAGCGGTCGGCGGAATGTAGGGACGATGCAGCAGCACCTGCTCCGCCGCCGGACCAATCGCTTGTCGTACAGCCGCTACGATACGATCGGCTGGGTTGTTGTTGGACGAGTGTGTCATGGCGGAGTAGGGGAGTATTAAAGTGTTGGGGTAGGGAGTGATGGGTGGCACTGGCTGGGCCAGGGTTTGTCGAAGCAAGTTGTCTTGCAGCGCGTGGGGATTCGCTAAGCTCTCAAAGTAAACCAGTTCGGCTCGCGCGGAAACCGTTCCAGGGTCGACCTTCATTCACTACGGCATCCATTCGCCCGGACTAACTTTCAATATGGGAAACTAGGGTTCAATTCATTCATTACTGCGAGCGCTTAAAGGCGTTTTCGGCGATTCCAACTCTATTCCTTCGATACCACTGGCCTCAGCCAGTGCCACCCACTCCACCACTCCATCTTCCTCTACCCCTCTCCCCCTCGCATCTCCACCCGTCGCAACGGCCTGGGATACCTGGGGGACAGAATATGTCCATCGGCAATGTCCTGTCCAACGTAGCTCATGGCATCGATGCGACAATCGTCACCTATTTTCTTTCCCGCCGCCACAAAGGCATTGCTCCCAATCAAAGACCGTTTACCAATCACCACGTTTCCACTAATCCTTGCTCCAGGCAAGATGGCCGAATATTCGCCGATTAACGCATCGTGCCCAACCGACGCATGTAGGTGAACGATCGAATGCCGCTCCACGACCGCGCAACTGGAAATCACAGCCAATGGTCCAACGAACACACCAGCTTGTATGGTGGCCGAAGGTGAGACGACCGCCGTGGGATGGATCACGCTTTGTGCCCGCCAACCACATGCTTCGCAAGCCTCCACGACTTGTCGCTTGAGCGCGTCATTGGCCATACCGGCATGAAAGAAGACTTCACCTGACCCTTTTGCCAACCGTGGCACATCGTCACCAAGAAACTTCTCAACATCGAAATAGATTTTCTCTATTGCTGCGAACTGTGAACTGTGAGCCAGTCGAGCAGCCTCAGCAATCTCATTCGCCGTCCGGTCCCCTAAAATCACCAAAGTTGGCAGACTATTCAATTCATATCCATTCTGATGAGGCCAGGTTCCAGGTTCCAAGTTCCAGGTTGGTGCGGGCGAAAGCGGAATTGTGTTTTAGGGCCGAAGGTCCGGGAGATTGTCTAGCCCCGGCAGCAGGCCGGGGAAATCGGTTGAGATGGAATTATGTAGGGCTGAAGGCCCGACCGATTCCCCTGCGCCGTATCGCGCCGTCATTCGTCATTCGTCATTCGTCATTCGTCATTCGTCAAATTGCGCATCACATTTCCCAATGGTACAACGTCGTAATTTGGCGGACATACGACGGAACGGAAAATACGAATCTGCCGGGCCGTTGGCCAACGCTGTGAAGCATTTTTAAGCAGCATTTTTTAGCTCGTGGGATCGAAGTTTCTTTTTCTCTTCGGGCGTAAGCTTGCGTATAGTTGGATCTCCAAGTGGTTTGATGCCAGGGTTCTTGGGACGAT